>NZ_JBBKBV010000006.1:0-167830 GCF_037892815.1 Oceanobacillus sp. HCA-5259
CGATTTTTGGATTAATGGGATATAATAATTATCCACAAAATTAGTCGTTGTATTTCCTTGTTTAAATTGAGGAATCGCTACAGATTTCTCTAGCATTGGCAGATTCGTTTTGATCCCATCAATCCGATAATTTGCCAATGCCTGTTCCAAACGCTCAACAGCTTCTTTCCGTGTCTCTCCCTTTACAATCAATTTACCAATCATTGGATCGTAAAAAGGGGTTACTTGATAATTTTCGGTAAAAGCAATATCATGGCGGATTCCTTTTCCCTCAGGTAAATTCACGCTTGTTATGGTACCTGGGGAAGGGAAAAATCGTACCGGGTCTTCCGCATAAATTCTTGTTTCTATTGCGTGTCCATTCCGTTTAATTTCCTCTTGTTTAAACGGAAGCTCTTCTCCATTTGCAATCCGGATCTGCATTTCAATCATGTCGATGCCTGTTATTTCCTCTGTTACAGGGTGCTCGACTTGAATCCTTGTATTCATTTCCAAAAAGTAATAGTTCTCTTCTTCATCCACAAGAAATTCAATCGTTCCCGCATTCGTATAAGAAATTGCTTTCGCTGCCTGGACGCCAGTTTCTCCCATCTTTTTTCGCGTTTTCTCTGAAATAAATGGTGATGGAGCTTCTTCAATCACCTTCTGATTACGCCGCTGAATCGAGCATTCCCGGTCAAATAAGTGGACAGCATTTCCATACTCATCTGCAAGAATTTGTATTTCAATATGGTGCGCATTTTCTATTTTTCTTTCTAAAAACATGGAACCGTTACCAAAAAAATTCAATGCACGTTCGGAATTACTTGTAAATACTTTTCTAAGTTCTTCCTCTTCCCGGACGACTTGCATCCCGATTCCACCGCCGCCTGCAGCAGCTTTCAGCATAATTGGATAACCAATTTCCTTGGCAAACTCTACCGCTTGTTCTACATCGGTAATTGCCTTTTCTGTTCCTGGTACAACAGGTACGTTTGCCGCAATCATTGCATTCCGGGCATTTATTTTATCCCCCATTTGTTGAATAACTTCACTTTTAGGACCGATAAAACGAATCCCTTCTTTTTCACATCGTTGTCTAAATACGGCATTCTCACTAAAAAAACCATAAGCCGGGTGAATAGCATCGGCTGCGACCTTTTTAGCAACATCGAAAATCTTATCCATATTCATATAACTTTCATTAACTTGAGAAGCTCCTAACAAATAAGCTTCGTCTGCCGCTTTTACGAACGGTGCTTCTTTATCCGCCTCTGAATAAACAGCAATGGATGTAATACCAAGACGTTTACAGGTCCGAATAATCCGAGATGCAATCTCCCCTCGATTTGCAATTAGTATTCTCTTAATCATTGGCTGCCCCCTCTATTAGATTACTGATCTCAACGGTTATCCTAGCATCCTAGATATCTTGCAATAACAAGACGTTGAACTTCGGAAGTACCTTCACCGATTTCTAAAAGTTTAGCATCACGTAGATAGCGCTCTACTTCATATTCCCTCATATAGCCATATCCGCCATGAATTTGGATTGCCTGATCAGCCGTGCGAACTGCAGTTTCTGAAGCATATAATTTCGCAAAAGCTGCCTCCTTACCAAATGGCTTATCTTGATCTTTAAGCCAAGCAGCTTTATGAACCATCGTTCTCGCTAGTTCAACTTCCATCGCCATATCTGCCAGCTTAAATTGAATCGCTTGAAATTTAGATAGGGATTGGCCAAACTGCTTTCTTTCCTTTGCATACTCGAGTGCTTTATCTAAAGAACCTTGGGCTATCCCGACACCTAGTGCGCCAATCGATATTCTTCCTCCATCCAGCGTTGAGAGGAATTGCTTGAATCCTTTGTTTACTTCACCAAGGACATTCTCTTTCGGGACGATGACATGATCAAGGACAATTTCAGCGGTATCCGAACCTCTGACACCCATCTTATCGTAATTGCTCGTAATTGTAACGCCGGCAGTGTCTGTTGGCACAATAATCGAGGAAATAAGTTTCTTCCCATTCTCATCCTTGCCAGTCACCGCAGTAACGATTAAAAGCTTTGCAAAGCTTGCATTCGTTATAAAGCATTTTTCCCCATTAATAACATAGTTGTCACCTTCCAGCACGGCGGTCGTCATTGTACCACCTGCATCCGATCCCGCATTCGGTTCCGTAAGTCCAAAGGAGCCGAGCGCCTTTCCTTCCGCTAAAGGTTTTAAAAATTTCTCTTTCTGCTCATCTGTGCCAAAATAATAAAGCGGACTTGCACCTAGTGAGACTGCTGCAGCATAACTAAGCCCCGTACTGCCGCATACCCGGCCAATTTCCTCCACTGCAAGAGCATAAGAAACCGTATCTCCGCCAGAACCACCATACTCTTCCGGAAATGGAAGTCCAAGTAACCCTAATTCACCAATCTGCTTAAATATATCTTCTGGGAATTCCGCCTTCGTGTCAATTTCAATCGCCCGTGGTCGAATTACTTCTTCCGCAAAATCTCTCACCATTTTCCTAATCATCTCTTGTTCCTTTGTTAATTCAAAGTTCATCCGCCTATTCCCCCTTGTTTAACTTATGAAAATCAAGACCGACTGGTTGGTCGGTATCCTGGTAAAAAAATACTCCTCTAGGAAGTCCCATCTCCTATATGCCCATTCCGAGTGACAGCATGAAGAATCAAGTCTGTGTAGATATCGGCTATTTCATCAATGCGCTTTTCTCCATTTCGCTGGTACCATTTATATGTCCAGTTCACCATACCGAGAATAGCCATCGTTGTAATATCAACGGATAAATCTCTACGGAAATTTCCAACAGCAATCCCTTCTTCGATTACATTTTGAATAATTGTTTTAAATTTATTCCGTTTCTTTTTGACGATTTCTTCATGTTCCGCTTTTAAATAAATGCTTTCTTGATAAAAGACGGTTAAATGAGCTTTATAAATGTCGAATACATTTACAAAGTCTTTGATGATTAGTCTTAATCTATCCTTGGGTGGCACATTCTGTTCATTTGCTTTGATGGCTCGTTCCAAGACATAGGTGATGAAGATATCATGGATAACAAACAATAGTTCATCCTTCGAAGTGAAATGGTGGTAAAACCCTCCCTTTGATATGCCTGCAGCGTCTACGATTTGGTTTACAGTGACGCCGTGGAATCCGTGTTGTTCAAATAAACTTAATGATGCTTCGATAATCCGTTCTCTTAGATCCGTTGAATTCATCCTCCCTCCAATGGAAGCGTTATCAATACTTTATCATATAATTTAAAATTGATAAAGAATAAACTTAATTATTTTAAAGTTGGGTTCTTAAAAAGCCTAGAGAATTCTCTAGGCTTTGTCGTTATTATTTTATTCTTTTTCCTCCTCGGCTTCGAAAGGTTTTTCGTAGGTGGTTTCTTTCCATGCTTCAGTTACCTCGCCGTCATGATCAGTGTCGATGACAAAGGAGCCGTTGCTGACGCGATCACTCATGGATAATTCAAGAGGATAGATCGAATGGGTAACTCCATTGGCCGTTTGAATGCTAATACTATCATTTTCATTAGCTGTAAAGAAACCTACGATGCGATGTGGCTTACTCTTCAATTCTCTTAACATATGGAGACCACGTTTCGCTCTCGTTGTTTTTTCGAACTCCGTAAGTCCCATGCGTTTCACAGCCCCCCGTTGCGTAACAAGGACTAAGGATGGGTCTGCCAAGTCTTCGAATATTTGACCACTAACAATGAATTCTTCGTCTCTTAAATTCATCGCTTTTACACCGGCTGTTCGCTGACCTGTCGGATTTACCTCAGATTCATGATACCATAGACCATATCCCGTATTTGATGCAAGGAAAATATCAGAATAACCGTTTGTTTCGTGGACGTCAATCAACTCATCGTCTTTCCTTAAATTAATTGCAATCATCGCCCGACCTTGTCGCTGGGTTTCATATTTGTCAAGCGCGGTTCGTTTAATCATTCCATTTCTAGTAAAGAAGACTAAATATTTCTTATCGGAAAACGCTTGGACCGGAATAACTCGAACCAGCCGCTCGTCTTCTGCAAGACTTGTAAAGTGTGAAATATGTGCCCCTAGATCCCTCCAGCGAATATCAGGGAGTTCATGGACAGGGAAATAAATAAACCTACCTTTAGTCGTAAATAAAAGAAGATGATCGGTTGTATTCAGCTCATAGAGACCGATTAGATAATCCAGCTCTTTCATTGTCAAATCATCATTATTCGAGGCACCGTAAGAACGTAAACTCGTTCGTTTTATGTAGCCATCCTTCGTAACAGATACAACTACATCTTCACTAGGAATGAGAACCTCGATGTTTATTTTCAACTCTTCTATTTTTTCTTCCACTACTGTCAAGCGTGGTGATTTGAATTTTTTCTTGATTTCCCTTAAATCTTTTTTAATCGTCTTCATTAACGTTGCTTCACTAGCTAGAATTGCTTCATAGGATTGAATGTTCTGTTCCAATTCCTTTGCTTCATTTTCCAACTGGGTAATATCCGTATTCGTTAGACGATATAGCTGCAAATTAACGATTGCTTCGGCCTGTGCATCGGTGAAGTCGAATGCTTTTATTAAATTCTTCTTCGCATCCCCTTTATCTTTAGATGAACGAATCATTGTAATTACTTCATCCAGGATGGAGAGCGCTCTAATTAGCCCCTCGATAATATGAGCTCTATTTTTCGCCTTATTTAAGTCAAATGTGACTTGCCTTGTAACGACTTCTTTTTGATGGTTAATAAATGCGTCCAATATTTGCTGTAAGGACATTAATTTCGGTGTCTTATCTTCAATTGCCACCATGTTGAAGTTATAAGAAACTTGCAAATCCGTATTTTTATATAAGTAATTCAATATCCCGGTAGCATCAGCGTCTTTTCTTAACTCAACGACTACACGCAACCCGGTTCGGTCTGATTCATCTCGGACCTCGGCGATGCCCTCTATTTTCCGGTCAATTCTTAGTTCATCAATTTTCTTCACCATTGCCGCTTTATTCACTTCATAAGGGATTTCTTCAATAACGATTTGCTCTCTGCCACCACGGATTGCTTCTATCTCCGTTTTTCCACGTACAATAATTCTTCCGCGTCCAGTTTCATAAGCTTTTTTAATACCGTCTACACCTTGAATGATACCGCCTGTTGGGAAGTCGGGACCTTGCATTACCTTCATCAACTGTTCAACAGTAGCTTGAGGCTTGTCCATCCGCATGATAACAGCATCAATGACTTCTTCTAAATTATGCGGTGGAATGTCTGTCGCATACCCAGCAGAAATACCTGTTGATCCATTCACTAACAAGTTAGGGAATTTCGCAGGTAGAACAACCGGTTCAAGAGTTGTTTCATCAAAGTTATAAATGAAATCCACTGTTTCTTTATCAATATCCCGAAGCAGCTCGGAAGCGATTTGGGATAGTCTTGTTTCTGTATAACGCATTGCTGCTGGCGGATCTCCGTCAATACTCCCGTTATTCCCATGCATTTCAATTAATTCCTCTTGCAGCTTCCAGTCCTGACTTAAACGGACCATTGCCTCATAAACGGAAGTATCCCCGTGAGGATGGTAGTTACCGATAACAGTTCCGACTGTTTTTGCAGATTTCCGGAATCCTTTATCAAAGGTATTCTTCTCCATATGCATCGCATATAATATTCTTCTTTGTACTGGCTTCAATCCATCCCGGGCATCTGGGAGAGCCCGGTCTTGAATGATATATTTACTATACCTTCCGAAGCGGTCGCCAATCACTTCTTCAAGGGATAGATCTAGAAATTTTTCTTGTTGCATCCGTTAATATCCCCCTCTTGGATTCATAGAGACATTGCTTCCTATTAAAAGAAATACCACTATACACATTATTCTTTTCTTATTTTTTCATTTTCAATAATATTTGTTTCTTCATCCAAGCCAAATCTCACGTTCGACTCAATCCAATTTCGACGTGGTTCCACTTTGTCCCCCATTAGGGTTGTGATTCTTCTTTCGGCACGGGCAATATCTTCAATCGTCACCCGAATTAAAGTTCTTGTTTCCGGATTCATCGTTGTTTCCCATAATTGATCCGCGTTCATCTCACCGAGACCCTTATAGCGCTGAACGATATAACCGTTTTTAAACGTATCTATTGCATCCTTCATTTCTTCTTCTTCCCAAGCGTAAACGACTTGTTCATTTTTACCTTTCCCTTTTGAAACCTTAAATAGCGGCGGCAAAGCAATAAATACTTTACCAGCTTCAATTAGATTCCTCATATACCGGTAGAAAAACGTCAGTAGGAGTACTTGAATATGCGCCCCGTCGGTATCCGCATCGGTCATAATAATGATTTTATCATACTGTACATCTTCCAAGTCAAAGTCGCCACCGACTCCTGCACCAATAGTATGAACGATCGTTGCGATTTCCTCGTTTTTAAAAACGTCTTCCAGTTTAGCCTTTTCTGTATTGATTACTTTACCTCTTAACGGCAGGACAGCTTGGAATTTACGATCTCTTCCTTGCTTAGCTGACCCACCTGCAGAGTCTCCCTCCACAAGGTATAATTCATTTTTCTGAGGGTTCCTAGACTGAGCAGGAGTTAACTTTCCACTTAGAAGTGCATCTTTTCTTTTACGTCTCTTCCCTGTCCGGGCCTCTTCCCGCGCTTTTCGGGCAGCTTCTCTCGCTTCTTTCGCTTTAATGGATTTATTAACCAGAAGTTTTGAAGTCTCCGCATTTTCTTCGAGGAAATATGCAAGCTGTTCCGATATAACAGCATCAACTGCTGAACGGGCTTCAGGAGTACCGAGCTTCGATTTCGTCTGTCCTTCAAACTGCAGCAAATTTTCCGGTATCCGGACAGAAACAATCGCAGTTAATCCTTCTCTTACATCCGTTCCTTCCAGGTTTTTATCCTTTTCTTTTAAAATTGAAGTTCTTCTTGCATATTCATTGATTGTCCTTGTAATTGCACTTCTTGCACCAAATTCATGGGTTCCTCCGTCTCTCGTACGTACATGATTCACAAAAGAAAGCATGCTTTCAGCGTACCCATCATTAAATTGGAAAGCGAATTCTACTTGAATCCCATTACTTTCCCCTTCAAAGAAGGCAACAGAATGGAGAACATCTTTCTCTTCATTCAAATAATCGACAAACGACTTCAATCCATCGGGATATTGGAAAACATCCTTCGTTTCTGAACGTTCATCTTCTAGTTCAATTTGCAGATTTTTTAATAGAAATGCTGATTCACGAAGTCTTTCAGAGATTGTTTCATAGTCATAGACTATTGATGTAAAAATGGATTCATCCGGTTTAAAGTGAATGATCGTACCTGTTCTCCTCGTTGGTTTTCCTTTTTCAAGGGTGCCAACCGGATTTCCGCCATTTTCAAACCGTTGAAAGTAGGTGTACCCATCTCGAAAAATGGTGATCTCCATCCATTCGGAAAGAGCATTCACGACAGAAGCTCCAACACCATGAAGTCCGCCACTGGTCTTATAGCCACCTTGCCCAAACTTACCACCTGCATGGAGAACGGTAAAGATGACTTCTACTGTCGGGACACCTGTTGCATGCATTCCGGTTGGAATACCCCTCCCTTTATCCGAAACGGAAATACTATTATCTTTATGTATCGTCACTTTGATTTCATTTCCATAGCCGGACAACGCTTCATCTACCGCATTATCCACGATTTCAAAGACGAGATGATGAAGTCCTCTTTCATCGGTACTTCCAATATACATACCAGGTCTTTTTCTGACCGCATCTAGTCCTTCTAATACTTGGATGGAATCATCGCTATATCGATTTGCTTGATTAGCCAATTTCTGATTTTCCCCTTTCCACCTGAAATCATTCACTGCTTTATTCCCTGCTAAACATTTTCTTTTCCTATATTATAATAGAACAAATGTTTGTAGAAGTAAATATAAACATTGCAATCATAAGCTTTCACTAAACTATCTTAACCTAAAAATAGAAAAAAATATACTGTAAGCATGATTTTCATTGCTTTCTTAATCCTAAAATACTTAACTTGCGCAGTCCGAAATCATTAGTAATCCTTTAATGTAATTAGTAATATCGGGAATTTATTATCGTTATTCACGCGCTTCAAAAACTTGTCCCGATGTCTCAACAGTTCCCTCCTAAAATCAACGACAAGAAATTACTTATCACTTCTATTCAGCGTAAGTGCAACTTTCATCTGGAGGTCCGCAGTCCAGACACCTCTCGCTTTCCGCAGGCGGCTGGTGAGCCTCCTCGGGCTACCGCCCTGCGGGGTCTCACCTAGGCCTATCCTCCTGCAGGAGTCTCGAGGTGTCTGGACTGCTCCGAGGAAAGTCTTGATTTAGTACACTATTCAATATTACGGAAATGCAATATTTATCATGGATTTCATGATAGAATAACTTCTGTTCATAATAATTATCCATACTAGTTCAGTTGCCCGGAGGACGGTGACTCCTGCGGGAAGGCGGAGACGATGAGACCCCGCAGGAAGTGCCTTTCTTCCAAAGCAGACTACGTTCGGAATGTCCTGTGGCAACGTCTGCATTAGCACGTACTGTGCGTCGAGGCTCAGCGCAGATCCCTAGGATACGCATTCGTCCTCCGGGCAACTGAACCACGATTAGAGAGCCAGCCTAGTGAACGAGCAAAATACTTACGCCGAATAGAAGTGATTAGCAATTTAATTGTGAAATATGTTTTTGCTTTCATATTTTCAAATGTGAAAGTTGAGTGAGAAACATCAAATCTATTGTAAAATCCATGGGAAAAAAAGAACAGGATGAATCTATTCACCCTGTTGCTCTGTCTATTTAACTAATACGGAATGGACTACTTTAATGCAGAGGTCCATAATGACAGTAAAGTCTCTTTCTTTCAAGTAATGATAAGCTTCTTCATTGATGATGCCTTGTTGTGCCCAAAATACCTTGCAATCTGTTTCAGCTGCATCTTTTGCAACATCCGGCAAATGTTCGGGACGGCGGAAAACGTTGATAATATCAATTTTTTCCGGTACATCTCTCAGTGTTGGATAAGCCTTTTCCCCGAGGACCTCGTCTACAGATGGATTGACGGGGATAATACGATAGCCTTGTTCTTGCATAATTTTCGATATTTGATAGGCTGTCTTTTCTTCATTTTTCGAAAGTCCAACAACTGCAATTGTCTTTGCTTCGCTTAAAATCTCTTGTAATTTTTCTTTTGATGGATTTTCCCAGCTCATGTCTCTCATCCTTTCTCTAGGGATTGATACTTCGAGTCATTCTAGTCACATCATAAGGAGAATAAGCTGAATAGTCAACCATACCGTCTTCCGCGATGATACATATTCCCGCTGGGATAAGTAATAAATTCCAGCTAACAGTACTTTTTAAACGAAATCCATGATAAAATATTTATAACATGTGTTCAAATTGTTGATGAAAGTAGGATGAATGATGGAATATGTATTATTTGCAATTATTGCCTATTTATTAGGATCGATTCCCTCTGCATTATTAGTAGGGAAAATTGGGTTCAATAAAGATATTCGCGAACATGGCAGCGGAAACCTTGGAGCTACCAATGCATTCCGAGTGCTTGGAATGAAAGCAGGAATCATTGTTACTTTATCTGATATTTTAAAAGGAACAGTAGCAACGGTTATTCCAATTCTGTTCGATGCATCCGTACATCCTCTTCTTATTGGCTTGTTTGCGGTTATTGGACATACGTATCCGATTTTTGCCAAGTTTAAAGGTGGAAAAGCAGTGGCGACATCATCTGGAATTATATTGGGGAGTTTCCCGCTATTATTCGTAATCATGGTTACTACTTTTTTACTCTCCTTATATTTATCCAAATATGTTTCACTATCTTCTATCATAACTGGAGTGGTTACGATTATTATTTCGTTGTTTTATAAGGACATTGTCTTAATCGCCATTATTTCGTTTCTTACTCTGTTTGTTATCTACCGTCATAAGGAGAACTTGAAGCGAATTAAAAACGGTACCGAACCAAAAATCACATGGATGTAAAATAAGAAGTGCTCTTATCAAGGAGTACTTCTTTTTAGGATAAGAAAACGAATCTTTTCTTTCAAGAGAATAAAATTTACTGCATTGATTTTCATTATGATTGTGCAGTATGTTTACAAATAGCGGATAAATGAAGGTAATCCGTTTAAATTGAATAAGATTAGGCGTTTCGGTATACTGAAATTTAATCAATAATAGAAAGTAGGCTCGATTATGTCTCAAACAAAAAATAGTACTTTAAAACAACTTCCTCATAAAGAGATAAGACATAGATTATTCGGATCCGTTGAACCGATAGAAAAAACAAAACCGACTGAGAAGGAAAATATGCACGATATTCAAAACGAAAAAAAAGATTTTCTCTTTGAACTTGATTCGGTTGGAATTACAAACGTCAAACATCCCATTACTATTAAAAGCGACATGAAACCTACAACCCAAACAACAATTGGAACGTTCAGTTTTAGCTCTTCCCTGCCCCAAGCGAGCAAGGGAACGAACATGAGTCGCTTTACGGAACAGCTGAACAACTACTATAGTGAAGGATTTGTTGTAAGCTTTACCTCTCTTAAGGCATTTACCAAAGAGTTAAGCGAACGCCTGGAGCAACAAGATGCTACAATCGAAATAAGTTTTCCGTGGTTTTTTGAAAGAAACGCGCCACATACAGAACTAAGTGGATTGAACCATGCTGATATCACAATGGCAGTTACGTATGACAAATTATCTGGTTATACAATGTGTGCAAGTCTTCGTGGTAAAGTAGCTACACTTTGTCCTTGTTCGAAGGAAATTAGTGAATATAGTGCCCATAATCAAAGGGGCAATATTACTATGGAGATTGAATTCACAAGTGATTTCACTGAAGGTGCTATCGATTGGAAATCCCATTTATTAGAAGCGGCTGAAAGTAATGCATCAAGCAGGCTTTACCCCGTTCTTAAACGGCCAGATGAAAAAGTTGTCACCGAAACCGCATATGAAAATCCGCGGTTTGTAGAAGATATCGTGCGGCTTGTGGCGGCAGATCTTTATGAAATGGATTTTGTCTCCAAGTTTAAAGTGAGCTGCCGAAATGAAGAGTCTATTCACCTACATGACGCGATCGCTTCTGTCAGTTTCGACAAATCTGCGAAAAGTAGTGAGTAACATGAAATATATCTTTATTGGACTCGTCCGCTTCTATCAACTTGCCATTAGCCCATATACACCTGCTTCCTGTAGGTTTTATCCAACATGTTCGAGTTACAGCCTAGAAGCTTTTAAACGGTTTGGAGCTTTGAAAGGTTTGTATCTCAGTGTGAAACGGATTAGTAAATGTCATCCACTCCATCCCGGTGGGGTTGATTATGTACCTGAAAAGAAAGAGAAACACAAGAACACCAGATAATTGGAGATGGACCCAATTGTCTGGTGTTCTTTTATCACGATCAATCCGTCCGTAGAATTTCTTTTGCATGAAGTTTCACTTTATATATTAAACCGTTTAATCTGTTCCCAAACCGCTTCTTTAAAAAGAATTTTCCGTTGATACTCTCCAAATAAATCATAATGGGGGTACTTGTCTTTATAATCAATCCAATGGTCTTCAAGTCCATGGCTTCTTCCCCAGGTTTTTAATTTTTCAATATCGCCACAGCCCACTTTCGTTACCGTATCACATTCCGGAAAACGTTCATCAATCCAGTAATGTGTAAGGAACGCGATTTGGCCATTGCGAACTTGTAACTTCCAATGCTGCAGCTCTTCACGATTAATTCCAAAAGCCATCGTTATTCTCCTTCAACTTCTCCGCTATAAATTTCGTGCCATTCTGGGAATTTCCTCCTTAGCGATAAAGGACGAAATGTTTCTTTACTAACTATAACGTGTCTCGTCAAGCCCTTTACAGCGACCTCACCGTCTTCCCCGATCACTTCATACCCATATGCAGATCGAATCCCATCATATTCAGCTAACCATGTATCAATATGTACAGCTTCACCGTAACGGACCGGTTTGATAAAAGAAAGCTCTGCATCAATAACTGGTGATACAACACCATGCTTTTCCATTTCCGGATAAGATAGTCCTAACGCTTCGATTAATTTCGTTCTGCCAATTTCAAACCAGATTAAATAATTGGCATGGTAAACGACGCCCATCTGATCCGTTTCTTGATAACGTACTTCTATTGCTGTTCTTACCTTCTTCAAAACAAATACCTCCGTTATTTAGCCGGTTCTTCACTACTATGTATATGATTATCGTATCACGTTTGCGGCTGTCTGCAAAAAAACAAGACCCCAAATTTGGATGGTTGAGGTCTTGTTTTCCTTACTTTTCTACGGCAGCAAAACCGCTCCTGCGCCTAGCAAAGTCCAAGTAGCCGCAGTCACAGATGTTGCAAAGACAATCGCGCATCAGGCCTGTAAGGGCGCTTTTTATTCTTAATTATTTATTTTGATTTTGTGCTTCATCTTTAATTTCTTCACGAAAGCCTTCAATAGCTTCTTTACGACGTTTGTTTTTAGCTAAAATTTGCTCTTTTCCTATTTCGTCGGAGAATTCCATTGTTTCCTCGGCTTCTTCCATATTCTCCAACGTATCCTGGATCATATCCTGCATTTTTTCCACGTTATCACTTCGGTCGTCCGGTTTGGGCTTGTTTTTATCTGGTGACATACAACTTCTCCTTTCAACTGTAGTAGTTGTATGTTTTGCAGAAGCAAGTGAAAATATGCAATTAATTTAAGGTATCAAGCATTTCTTCCATAAACTCATAATCCATTGGCCCTACATGACGCGGTTCCTGGATAACGCCATCTGAGTTGATAAAATAGGTCGTTGGCAATGTAAGTACGCCATACTCCTTACCAACTGATCCCTCACGGTCTAAGGGGCTCGGAAATGTATAGCCAAACTCATCAAGGAAGTCAATTACTTTCTCATCTTTTTCATTAAAGTTAACAGCGATTATTTTAATATCATCCTGATGGGCGTCGTAAAATTTCTGTATTTCAGGCATTTCTTCCCGGCATGGCGGACACCAGGTTGCCCAGAAATTGAGGATTACTTTCCCTCCTTTTAATTCGGATAGGCTAACTACTTCGCCGTCCAATGTTTCCAGTGAAAAATCGGGTGCAGCTTCTCCTGGTTGAATACCAACACTTTCAACAGGTGCAATCATCCCGCCTGAAACCGATGTATCACCCGTCACATCATATAAATTCGGCCCCGCTTCTTCTTCTTTTTTATCGGTGGCTATATTTCCAATCATAATTCCAACTAAAATAACAAGAAAACTAATTCCAAATATTACTTTTTTCACAACATCTCCCCCGATATTCATAAACCTTATATTAATAGTAATTTGTATAAGGATAGAAGTAAAGTTATCCGAGTCATTGTTCGTAAATTAGTCAAAAAAGCGGCTGTATGAACACTTAGCGGCTTTCTATTATGTGCAACCTGCATGGGCTATAGCTTGGTGATGAAAGTCCATACAAGGAACTGTTAGTTGAAGGCAAGGGTGTTAGGAGTGGTTCAGAATCTGAAGGAAGCAGGAAGCAAAACCCCAAACTGGCGAACATAAATTGTATGTAAGGCTTGCTTGGAATGGACGAGTTTGCATGACAAAACAAAGTCCGATACTGCACGAGTACCACACAGTAGATACAAAAGTTAAATGAGAGGAAGGTTATAGCTTACCCGGGAAGGTTTCACAGAGGTTACTTGATTGAAAAAGATTTATCATGAGAAGTCAGCAGAAGTTGTACATAAGGTATGTGAGAAGGTCGACTAACCAATTAATGGTTAGTCACCTACTCAATTTTCACCTAATAAGTTTAAGCTAATTTTTCACGTAGAACCATTTGCAGAATTCCGCCGTGACGATAGTAGTCGATTTCTACCGGGCTGTCAAAGCGGGCAATTGCTGTGAACTCGGTAATTTTACCGTCTTCTGCTACTGCAGTGACTTTTACCGGGCTGTTTGGCTGAACATTTTCATCAATATCGACGTGGAACGTTTCTTTTCCTGTTAAGCCAAGCTTCTCAGCACTGTCGCCTTTTGCAAATTGAAGTGGTAATACTCCCATCATAACTAGGTTAGAACGGTGGATACGTTCATAGCTTTCCACGATAACTGTCTTAATTCCTAAAAGGTTCGTACCTTTAGCAGCCCAGTCACGGGAAGATCCCATTCCATAGTCTTTACCACCGATAACAACTAATCCAGTGTTGTCTTCTTTATATTTCATCGCTGCATCGTAAATTGGCATTACTTCTTCAGTTGGCCAGTATGTTGTGTAGCCGCCTTCGGTACCTGGAGCCAATTTGTTACGGATACGGATATTTGCAAATGTACCACGCATCATGATCTCGTGGTTACCACGACGGGAACCGTAAGAGTTGAAGTTTCTAGGCGATACACCTTTTTCCTGTAGGAATTGACCAGCAGGCATATCTTTTGCAATTGCTCCCGCAGGTGAAATATGGTCTGTTGTAACCGAATCACCAAAGTAACCAATTGCACGTAAGTTACTTAGTTTCTGAACAGTACCTGCCTCTTTCGCTAATCCTTCAAAGAATGGCGGGTTTTGAATATAAGTAGAGTCCTCATCCCACTCGAATAATGGTTCGTCTGTAGTATCAATTGCGTTCCATTTTTCGTTGGAGTCAAAAACGCTCTCATATTCTTTACGGAAGATTTCCGGTGTAACAACTTTCGCGACTTCTTCTTTAATTTCTTGTGCTGTCGGCCAGATATCATTCATGTAAACTGGATTTCCATCTCGATCTGTTCCAAGTGGATCTTCTTGCAGATTAATATCCACAGTACCTGCTAGCGCATATGCCACAACAAGTGGTGGTGATGCTAAATAGTTCGCTTTAACTAGCGGGTGGATTCTTCCTTCAAAGTTCCGGTTACCGGATAATACGGAAGAAGCGATTAAATCGGAATCAACAATTGCTTTTTCGATTTCTTCTAATAAAGGTCCAGAGTTACCGATACATGTTGTACAACCGTAACCAACAAGGTTAAAGCCAAGTACATCCAAGAACTTTTGTAATCCAGCATCTTCTAGATAACGGGTTACAACTTTAGAACCTGGAGCTAAAGATGTTTTGACATGTTCAGGTACTTTCAGCCCTTTTTCTACTGCATTTTTCGCAACTAAACCTGCACCTAACATAACATACGGGTTAGATGTGTTTGTACAAGATGTAATTGCAGCGATTGCAAGGGATCCTGTCTTCATAACAGATTCATTACCGTTTTTATGAGTAACCTTTACTTCTTTATCGAATTCGGATTTATCTTTTCCAAATCCTTGGTTGCCTTCAGGAGCTGTAATCGCCTTCCTGAATTCTTTTTGCATATTAGATAAAGAAATCAAATCTTGCGGACGCTTAGGACCAGATAAATTCGGCTCTAGTTCAGACAAATCGATGATGACAACGTCTGTATATTCTGGATCGCCATCTTCCGGGTCGTACCATAGACAGTTTTCTTTACTATATTTCTCAACAAGGTCAATTAGTTCTTGACTGCGCCCTGTCAAGTGTAAGTAGCTTAATGTCTCTTCGTCTACAGGGAAGAAACCACAAGTTGCACCATACTCAGGCGCCATGTTAGAAATTGTTGCGCGGTCAGCTAGCGGCATGTCTTTCAGGCCCGGACCGAAGTATTCTACAAACTTACCTACTACGTTTTTCTCACGCAGCACTTGAGTAACTTTCAGTGCAAGGTCTGTTGCAGTAGTTCCGTTCGGGAAACTTCCAACAAATTTAACACCGATTACTTCTGGTGCTGGGAAATAAGATGGTTGACCGAGCATTCCAGCCTCAGCCTCAATACCACCAACACCCCAACCGAGTACGCCAAGCCCGTTAATCATTGTTGTATGGGAGTCTGTTCCCACGAGAGTATCTGGGAACGCCTCGTACTCTTTCTCTTCATTTTCAAGGGCGTGCACAACATTTGCAATGTATTCCAGGTTAACTTGGTGAACAATACCAGTTGCTGGAGGAACTGCACGATAGTTGTCAAATGCTTTTTGGGCCCAGTTCAAGAATTCATAGCGTTCAGCGTTTCTTTCAAATTCAATGTCCATGTTCGCTTGCAGGGCATTTGGCGTACCGTATTGATCCACTTGGACGGAGTGGTCAATAACTAAATCAACTGGTACTTCAGGATTAATCTTGTCTGGTTCGCCACCCATATCCACCATAGCTTTTCTTAAGGAAGCAAGGTCAACTACTGCCGGAACACCGGTAAAGTCTTGCAAGATAACACGAGAAGGTTTAAATGGCACATCTACACCCTTCGCGTCTTTCTTCCCCCATTTCGCAAGCGCCTCAACATGTTCGTCTTTAATTTGATGGTCGTCATGTTGACGGAGTACGGACTCTAAAAGAACACGTACAGAGAATGGCAGACGTTTAATATCGCCCAGCCCTTGTTCTTCTAGAGTTTTCAAATCATAGTAATTGTAGGTCTTGTCGTTTAATTCAAATTGCTTTCTCGCTTTAAAAGCATTCTTTGACATTCAATACTACCCCTTTCTTAGTTGCTACCAATCTTTGTTTTTAACAAACTGGTACATTATCATCCCATCACTCATTAAAAAAGAAAGAATAATAAACCTTTACCTATATACTATCGGATTGTAAGCGATAAAACAAATCATTCGCCAATTAACCTATATATTAAATAATTATGTTAGTTGATAAGTTTTACTTATATACAAATGACAGAATTTCCTTTACGGTAAGTTTCGCGATTCGTTTCACGGGCGCCTTGTGCTGCGTCCCCCGTCCTACCGAAGAACGTTTGTACTCGTATATCCAATAGTCGTAGTCACCATTAAAAAGAATGGACGGTCTACATTAGATTGTCCATTCTTAATGGTTCACCTTCGGGAAGATTAGTTGGAAAGTACTGCCCTTTGTCTTATTTTTGAAAAATTTGAGGGATCCGTTGTGTTGTTCCATTATTTCCCTTGTGATATTTAATCCTAAACCAGTACCATTTTCTTTTGTTGTAAAAAAAGCTACCCCTAACTGATCCATTGATTCCTGAGGAATTCCAATACCTTCGTCTTCTACATTAATAATAATATGCTCATCCGTTGTATCGACATAAATACTAATATCCCCAGGTTCATCCATCGCCTCAATTCCATTCTTCACTAAATTGATCAGTACTTGTTTAATCTGGGATGGATCACAATAAATAACCCCGGAGATTGCTTCATCATATTTAATTGTGACGTTTTTAAACTTTGCCTGGGATTGCAGCAATACGACTACATCATTGATAAGATGATGGAGGTGCTCATTTTTCTTTTTGTTTGAAGAAGGCTTCGACATAAACAGAAGTTCAGATGTTATGGATTCAATTTTTTCAATTTCATCTTCCATAATTCTATAATATTCATCCTTATGGTTTACTCCTGCTTTAAGTAACTGTAGAAATCCCTTTATGGATGTTAATGGATTCCTGATCTCATGAGCAATGCTCGCGGCGAGTTGACCTACGACTGACATTCTTTCCGCTTGGACAATCATTTCTTTTGCTTCTTTATAGGCCCTCAAATCTTTCAGCAAACCAGCCACATATTTCCTTTTCGTTGATTTATCTTGAATCCGAGCTAAGCACACTTCCACATAGACAGCTTGTTTATTTTTATGAAGAAGTTCAACATGCATGCCTTCTTCTTTTTCCATGTCTAAGTACTGCTCGACTCTCTTTGGTTCGAGTGGTTGAATTCGCTCATACCATGGGTTTCCGATAAGCTCTTCCTGCCTATAACCCAGTAAGTTTTTCACGGACTGACTAACAAAACAGATTCGATCTTTATCATCCCAGACAATAAATGCATCATTTAAGTGATTCCCCATCCACTCCAGTATGTTTATTGGCAATTTGGGAAAATTGGAAAATAATAGCTGCTGCTCGAATTCTAATGAATAAATCTCTCCTATCTTCATTCAATTGTCCCCTTTCTTTTTAATGAAACAATAAAACCCTTCCCCCTAAATTAAAACATAATATATTTATATGTAATATTATCTATATGATTCGCTATCATTTTTATTCTGATAGATTGAAATGTGATGAATCTATCGACTGTTATACTTGTTACTTGAACAGTTTCTTCTTATAATGATGTTAAGTATATTTCTATCTTACTATAAAATATTCTAAAAATAAATTATTCAATTGTTTATAATCCCATTATTAATAATTTTGTCATAAAGTAAAGAAATAGGTGAATATTATTGAGTATTATTCTTGTATTATGGGGTTTTCTCCTAATTTCGCTTATGGGAATTGGCGGGTTCTTCATGTTCCGTAAGTTCCTGAAAAGCTTGCCTAAGGAAGACGGGAAATCTGTTCTGGACTGGCAAGAGCATTATGTCGATTTGACTAAAGAGATGTGGAGGGATGAGGAGAAAGCTTTACTAGACGAACTCGTCTCCCCTGTTCCCGAGCTATTCCGTGATGTCGCCCGCCAAACGATTGCAAGTAAAATTGGTGAAGTCGCCTTAAAGAAAAAGGAAGAAGTGATTACGCAAGATACATTAATTGAAGGTTATATCATTGCTACACCAAAACGTGACCATAAATTCTTGCGTAAAAAACTTAAGGAGAAAGGAATCCCAGTGGAACCGTATGAACATTTATTCCAACTCTCCAAAAATGACTATCGCACAAACTGGCAAGAGAGCTATAAGAAATAAGACAAAAAGCACCTCGCTTCTATGCAAGGTGCTTTTGCTCTGCTATTGACTTTCTAAGTTGCAGGTACTGATATAACATAGCAATCCGCCATGTAAGGATCATGCCGAATGCGAGCATGAAGAAGATTCCGCCGGTCTCTCCAAGTGAAATGTATCCACTGATTAATACCTTCAATGCTAAGCGGACGACGAGAAGTCCAAATAATATAAACGGAAACGCTTTTGACGGATTGAGGTAAATTTCGCCATCGTGAATCTTAAACTTCGAATACTTAATTAGAATAATAGAGAACACCATTCCAAGTGCAAAGGATTCGATAACTTGGAACCAGCTAATCTGGAATATGGGAAAGATATACATGAGAGCGCCAGTACTCATAAATAGCGGCGGTAGGATAATCTTCTTCACGGATGCAGGCTTCTTCCCCATTTTCAAACGAACAAAAATCATGATGACAGCCATCATTGTGGCTCCAATCGTACTTGCAATACCCCAAAACATGTTTTTATCACTCTCTCAAAAATTCTTACTCCCCATTATATCATCAATAGTTGCATTAAAAACCGTAAAAACCAAACCAGTTGGCAAGCAGTGCCGTCACATCGGTCATCCAATCAAAGAACAGGGCAACTCCGAAGAAGACCATCACATAGCCACCGATTTTAACAATTTTCATGCTGTGTTTCCTGATCCAATTCATCCTTCCGATAAAGAATGCCATAACGAGGAATGGAATCGCAAATCCTAAAATATAAGCGATCATCATAATCATTCCGAGCTCTGGATTGGATGCTGCAAGGGAGAACACAACCATTAAGATCGGTCCCGTACAAGGTGTCCAGCCGAGGGAAAACGCAATCCCGATTAATAGTGTACCGATGTATCCGGTTGGACGGCTTTTAAATTGAATCTGTCTGTTTTTCATTAGAAATTTAAAGTTTAAAACACCGACAATAACCAACCCAAAGAAAATAATTAAGATTGCACCGACTTGTCTAATGATATCTTGATAAGTCAATAAAAATGCTGAAATTGCGGAGGTAGAGAAACCAATCGCAATAAAAATACTCGAAAAACCGATCAGGAAGAAAATCGTATGGAGTAATGCTTGTCGGTTCATTTTTTTATTATCATCTTTAATTTCATTAATGCTCATACCTGTAATATAGGATAAAAATACAGGATATACAGGTAGGACACAGGGTGAAACAAAAGAAAGAAACCCAGCACCAAAGGCTAGAAATATATTGATTTCTGACATATAATCTCCCCTATATTTTTGTTATGTTCCCCTATTTTACCAGAAACGTCTTGGGAGTAGCGGCCTTGTTTTTGACAAAAAGACAACACTTACATCGTATTCCAACTCCTAGTATATAAGAATTGAGAGACCTTGTCGTTTGATTCGCACTTCAAACATCCGCTTATCTTGAAACAAATGAGTTACCAGCAACCCAAAAACGGTAGGGAAAGTCACGAGCTTCTCCTGTATTCGGTATTCCTATACGCGGTCCTGTCAGAATGTCATCAACCGTGATACCTTCAGCGATATATAACGGTTGTTTGTATATTCGCTCGCCATACGCTTGCATCGTTATTCCGAGCGCTTTCGTCAGCTTTCCAGGCCCGCTTGTCAAATTCTGCATTTTATTGACCGGACGTTTTTGCTTCATCAAGTCTATTCCAGTGTATGGTTCTACAGCGCGGATTAGGACTGCTTCCGGCTCACCGACTTCTCCACTCACGATATTAAGTAGACAATGCGTATGCATTCGGTAGGTATAAATTAGCCCCGCCTGATGATACATAATCTCCGTTCGCTTCGTTCGCCTGTATCCATAACTATGTGCAGCCCGGTCTACAGCACCGAGATAAGCCTCTGTTTCCACAATCACTCCGGAACTTATTCCTTCCTCTGTTTCATGGACAAGGATTTTACCGAGTAGTTCTTTTGCAAGCGTGAGCGTTGGCCGCCTGTAGAAACTTTCAGGTAGTATTTGAAAACTATTTTCGTCGTTTATCATTTGGCATTTCCTTTCTGTAAACTATTCTATATTAATAGTATAGATAAAAACATAAAAACCACTCTTTTCTGTTTAAAGTTAACAGAAAAAGTGGTTTTGAATTCGTGTGATGATGTTTTATTACTTATCTACCTGGTTATTCATTGCGCGCATCATTTGATTAATTTTCTTTTGTGATGGCTTTTGACCCATTTGCATCATTAATGTACGAAGCATTTGCTCATTAATTGGCGGATTCTTTTTCAAGTAGTTCATCATATATTTTCTTGCAATAAAAAACCCAAGAGCAACACCTGCTATTAAAGCTGCAATAGCAATTAATACTACCCAAATTGTGCTCATGTCTGCCTTCCTCCTTCGTTACTCTCTTCAACAAGTATATATAATTATGGGTAAGAATACAATCGATTTTGTAAACAATGGAATCAATCTATTGAAACCCTACCACAACAACATTAAATAGAATAATACAAGAAAAATAAAAACGCAAGATAGTTAAGTCGGTGAAACCTGTCCAGTGATCGAATTTAACTGCTTCATTTTCACTAAGTCAAGATATTGCTCTTGCCCATCTTTCCATTTCAATTAGTCTCGGTTCTACGTGTGTATGGTACTTACTTTTTCTACACCTTTGCTTTTACTCATGTCACATCACCTGCCTCCGTAATTTTAAGCATAGAAAAAGACACCCAATGAAGAGTGCCTGTAAAATTAATTATTTTATGTCAATACTCACTACTGAATCATTTAGTGCTTCAAAATTTTCATCCAAGATCATTAATTTAAACTCAAGATTTTCGTTCAGTTCTGGCAGTTCCTCATCAAGCGCCATAATTGAAAGTTCCGCATTTGATTTTTTTCCTCCAGCTACAGTTTCGCTAAAGAATACCATGTCATCAACCATAAGACCATCAAGTGACACTTCATGTGCCTGAACTTCTATAGTTTCATCAAGTTTATTTTCTATAGTTAATTTAACCTTATACTCATCGCCAAAGGTTTCATCTCTAATTGTCTCGATGCCTTGTAAGGAAACCATTGCATCATCATTATCCAGTAGTACCTCATCATAGGTGCTTGACTCAACTTCTTCAGATTCTTCAGCTGCTTCACTTTCTTCTGAATCAGAACTTCCTTCAACTTCTTCTTGCTCGGATTGTTTTTCTCCTTCTGAATCAACTTCCCCGATTTCCTTTTCCTCCGACTCGCTACCACACGCCGCTAAAGTTAAAGCGACAATCAATGACAAAAATAAAATTAAGACCTTCTTCATCACTATTCCCCCTAAAAAAGTAATGTTATAGGCATATTATCTTATATTTTGTAAACTATTTCAAGACTATTTTACTGAATAGATTGTTGCTTATTTTAAAAGTTAAATCCTCTATCTTCCCTTTGATGAAATGGACCATGGTAATTGATTTTTTTACAATCGATTTTGTAAACAATGGAATCAATCTATTGAAACCCTAACACAACAACATTAAATAGAATAACAAGAAAAATAAAAAATAGAAAAGCAAGATAATGCAAGTTAATGAGCCAATTTGAGACTACTTTTGGGGCTAGATTGGGACCGATATTTTGTGGGTAGACTTTAAAAATATGGGACAAATAAAAAACATGAGGCTGAGACATAACTTCTTAGTATGGTTATAAATCCGAACAAATGATAAGAAAGAGCATCAACAACCGCTCCGGGAATATACTACGCTTTCCGCAGGCGGCTGGTGAGCCTCCTCGGGCTGCCGCCCTGCGGGGTCTCACCGATGCCTTTCCTCCTGCTGGAGTCTCCGTATATTCCCAGAGCTAGTTAGCAGTTTTGTTCGGATTTAATTCATATTAGAATAGTTATGTCCCAGCCTCTTGTCAATCAATCCAAACGCCTACAATTGCATCCAACGGCAATTCCATACCCTCTAATCTTAAATAATTATTGAGCGGATCAACAGCCAATAACTTATCTCTAACTTTGTGATAATCATGATTTTTGAAATACTCCACTTCAACAGTTAATTCATTATGTAATGCTAGTTGTAGCTTTAAATTAATTTCCATTACGAGCTGTTCATCTAAGATCGGTTTCTCATTCCATTCATCACGAGCCCACATTTCTTTTAATAAATTTGCGTGCTCCGGTAGCATGATTGATGTCCATTTGATATTTCCTCTATCCTTCATTACACTATCTCCTTCCCAGGCCAAACGAAAAGATATTCAAGTTTCGACGTTCGGTCCTTTTTGCAGTTGTAACGGTAAACCAAGATGTGACTGTCATTCCTACAGACACGTATATATTGCTCGGTAGCTTTACCACTGTAATCATCCAAATAAAAAAGATAATAATCTTTTATTTGGATGATTAAGCTCTAAAATAACCCTTTTTTGCTAGCCTTCAATCAGAACTATTGTTCTCATTCCGATTTAATTGTATGCGAACTTTCATTCCATTTCAAGTGGGAATTAAAACCATTGATTCGCATCCTCTTTTAATTTTTTCAATTGTATGACCAGCTTGGATACTCTGGGGATTTGGACTATACCAATTCAAAAAACATGCCTGAAAGTAAAATACATTGTACAATAAGTATACTTGCGCTTTAAAGGAGGTTATCATCATGAAACGGCGGGTAGTCATTACTGGTACAGGTGTGATTTCTCCACTTGGTAATGACACAGACACACTTTGGAAAAATATAAAACAAGGTCAATCAGGGATTAAACGATTGGATTCTGAAAAATTCCGAGATATCAAGACAAAAATCGCCGGCTATATCGAGGATTTTCAAAGTGAAACATATCTTGAACCAAAAGAAGCACGACGTTATGATTTATTCACTCAATATGCGTATGCGGCCGCTACCCAGGCGCTTGAAGAATCCGGAATAAACTTGAAAAAGTTAAACAAAGACCGGGCAGGCGTTTATATTGGTTCGGGTGCCGGCGGGCTGACAACCTTGCTTGATAATTATAAAACCATGCTTGAAAAAGGATCTAATCGGGTCTCTCCCTTTATGCTGCCTGGCTCCATTTCTAATATGGCGAACGGCTTAACCGCTATAAAAACAGGTTTTCGTGGACCGAGTTTCTCCTCCGCTTCTGCGTGTGCAACGAGCAATCATGCGATTGGAGAAGCTTATCATAACATTGCTCATGGCTATTCCGATGTCATGCTTGCAGGCGGTGCTGAGGCGACCATCCATCCGTTTTACTTTGCAGGTTTTTCAAAAATGCGTGCGATGTCCACAAAAAATGATGCGCCGGAACAAGCCTCTCAGCCATTTAACAGCAATCGGGACGGCTTTGTCATGTCTGAAGGCGCCGGTGTACTGCTGCTTGAAGAATATGAACACGCAAAGCAGCGTGGCGCTAATATTCTCGGTGAAATTATCGGTTATGGGAGCACGACCGATGCCTATCATATTACCGATCCCGCACCCCACGGGGCACAGAAGGCAATGCAGCTAGCCATTGAGCGGGCAGGTATTTTACCGGAAGACGTCGATTACATCAATGCTCACGGAACGAGCACGCCAATTGGTGATGTATCCGAAACAACTGCTATTAAAGAAGTTTTTGGAGAACATGCTTATAGGTTGAAAGTTAGTTCTACCAAGTCAATGACGGGCCACTTGTTCGGAGCGGCGGGTGGCGTAGAAAGTATTATTACAGTAAAAAGTATGAACGAAAATATTTTTCCGCCAACGATGAATTTACATCAACCTGATCCAGAGTGTGATTTAGATTATGTACCGAACAAAGCCGTCAAGGGACATATTGAAATTGCTTTATCGAATGGATTTGGTTTTGGCGGACATAATGCCGTCCTTGTTTTTAAAAAAATGAAATAAATACATCATTGATTGAGAGGAGATTGTCATTGTCTAAGGCTTTATTAGCAAGTGTTGAAGAAAGAAGAAACAAATTAGAAAATCGTTTTCCCGTCTGGCCCCGTGATACGTTAGCCAGACATTTTGAAAAAGCGACAGAAGCTTATGCTGAGAAACCTTTTCTATATATTAACGGTGAAGAGCATCGTTACGGTGATATTTGGGAACGAGCAATCAAGTATGCGAAAGGCTTTATGCAGCTTGGTGTCAAACGCCGCGATCATATCGCTATTTTAATGGATAATGATGCATCCTTCCCCTCCCTCATGATTGCTGCATCGATGGTCGGAGCGGTATTTATTCCAATAAATTCAATGCTGACCAAAGGGGAAGTTGAATATATTTTGACCCAATCAGACGCCAAATACTTAGTTTTACAGGAAAAAGTCAAAGATAAACTGCATGGAAAAGCTGTTAAAGAGCTCATGTCAACACCAACGTTTCAAGAAAACAGCGTCCTTGAGAAAGTCATTAGTTTTGAAAAAGTGGGTGCAGAACCTATTGATGAACAGTTCCTGTCCCGGGAAGACTTTTTAAACGGAGCAAAGAAGATTTCCGATTCAGAGCTAGACGCACGCTGGGAGCTGTCCCGCTACCCAGATGAAGTAGCAATTATTATGTATACATCAGGTTCTACCGGCAGTCCTAAAGGGGTTATGTTAACGGATGATATGCTGCTCAGATGCTCGTATGGTACGGTCTTAAGTCGGGCGATAGAGGAAGGAAGAGTGACATTTGCACCGCTCCCGTTTTATCATTGTTTTGCGATTATTGAAGCGATTGGTGCCATGTCTTTTGTCGGAGGTTCAGTCGTTTCCGCACTAGGGGCTTCCCCGCTTAAATCCCTAGAGTTGATGGAGAAGTACCAAGCAAATGATTATCTCTGCGTCCCTTCCACGTTGATGCCAGTTTTAAATCATCCGAGGGTCGGGGAATTCGATTTATCGAATTTGTTCGCCATGTGGTGTGGAGCGGCCGCGGCACCCGTATCAGTTTGGCAAAAAGCGCTTGACGTTCTTGGTGTCACTGAAATGATCACAGGTTATGGACAAACTGAAGTGGTTTCATCCGGCGTAACTACAGAAATAGGCGATCCTTTAGAACGCATCTCCACCCGAGTCGGTCGTCCTAAACTGAATGGCGCGAGCGGTTTACCTGAGTTTAATGGGAGCAGTGTTCAATATAAAACGATTGACCGCGACACAGGTGAGGACTTACCAGACGGCGAAATCGGTGAGCTTGCTGTTAGAGGTGCTACCGTTACGCATGGTTATTATAAAAAGCCTGAAGAAACAGCTAAAGTCATTGATAAGGATGGTTGGCTCAGAACAGGCGATGTCGGCAGAATTGATGAAAATGGCTATATCCAAATGCTCGGCAGAAGTAAGGAAATGTTTAAAGTGTCCGGAGAACTTGTCTCACCAAGAGAGGTAGAGATTGCGATTTCTTATCATCCAGCCGTCGAAGCAGTACAGGTCGTCGGTGTCAGTGATAAAATCACAACTGAAATCGGAGCGGCCTTCATTGAATTAAAAGAAGGTGAAACCTTAAAACGAAAAGACGTCACCGATTGGTGTGCCGAGCGCTTAGCCAAATTTAAAGTTCCACGTCATGTTTGGTTTATAGAATCCTCAGACTGGCCAATGACGAGTACCGGTAAAGTGCAAAAGTTCCGTTTGCAAGACATCGCTGAAGAGCGAATCAAAAGATAAAGTGGAAAATCAATCAAAAAAAGAAAGGAGATTTTTATATTGACAGCAAAGTGGCATCAAACAAATTATCGTGTACCCTATAAAGACACAGACCGAATGGGCGTTGTCCATCACGGCAACTATATCAACTGGTTTGAAATGGCTCGGACCGAATGTATGCGCCACTACGGTGTGGCCTACAGTCATGTGGAAGAAAGGGGCTTCTTACTCCCGGTTCTTGGGGTCGAATGCGATTATAAACAATCGGCGACATTCGATGACTGTATTGCGATTTACACAAAAATCACTGACTATTCACCTATCAAACTCACATTTGCTTATGAGGCCCGGAAAATATCAGAAGAGAATTTCAACACAACACATAATCAAATCGTTATTGAACCTACAGGTGAACTCATTACTTCAAGTATCACAAAACATATGTGGGTTAATCAAGACTTCAAGCCAACGCGGCTCGAGCGATCTGCGCCTGATTTATACCGTGTTCTCGAGAAGTTTGGAGAGAAAGAGTAAGTACACGTGCAGTTGTTCGTTGAAAACCATTGAAAACTCTAATCTTACGTGAAAATTTACCGTCTGAAATCCATTTTAATTTATCGATTTCAGACGGCTTTTATACTAAAGAGGTTCATCTGGTTATAAACATCTATTCAACCTTGCAATAGATAAAAAATATAATTATGGGTAGGAAAAAAATATTTGATTATTGATCAATTTGTTATTTTTAACTGATAACCAGCCATAGTCATTCAAACGATTGTTTATGACAAAATAAAATCCTGGTGAATTACGAAGGATTGGAAAGAAGAATTCCTCTGCTTCTTGAATGGATGAACAAGTTAGTTCAATATGATGACCATCCTCATAGATCGTCAAACTTTTTCCTTCCCAAAAAATCTGTATGTATTTATCCTTCTTTTCTATGTTTACGTCATCGGTTAAGCTGCGCAGGTAAGCTGCCACAAGTGATAATTGGAGTGGTTCAATGACATAATTATATTGTAACTGCAAATAGGTAAGCCTTGGGCATTCTTTAAACTCTTTGAAAAAACGGAAAAGAACACTTGTCTTATAGAAATAATGTACGGCTATCTCGGATTTAACAGAAAAAATAGAATACGTATACATGGAAAGCACTCCTTTTTCATTCCATTATACGTATTCCGCGATACGATTACTGTCATATTCTGTTATAAATTCCCACTAGTTTTGTCGATTAAAAAATTGGCCTCTAAAACATTCGCGTTTTAGAGGCCTGCTCTTCTTTTGAAAATCTAGCTAATCTTAGTTATTAACAAGTTTTTCAGTTAGTTGTACGACATTTTCAACAGTGAATCCAAACTCTGCTACAACTTTATCTCCTGGGGCTGATGCACCAAAGCGATCGATCGCAAGAATGTCACCTTCTGTACCTATGTAGCGGTCCCACCCGAAGGATGCACCCATTTCGATACCTAGACGCTTCGTAACATTCTTAGGCAGTACACTATTCTTATATGCTTCGTCTTGTTTGTTAAAGCGATCCCATGATGGCATGCTTACTACGGAGACGTCAATTCCTTTTTCTTTCAGCGCTTTTTGTGCTTCTACAGCGAGTTGTACTTCAGAACCAGTTGCTAGCAGTAAAGCATCCGCTGTTTCTTTCTCAGCTGGACTTACAATGTATGCACCCTTCTTCACGCCTTCATAAGCTTTCTGGACTGTACCAGGAAGGGTCGGTAGGTTCTGTCTAGTAAGAACAAGTGCTGTCGGCTCATCTTTAGATTCTAACGCAAGTCTCCATGCTGCAGCAGTTTCATTCGCATCTGCTGGACGGATTAAGGAAAGGCCAGGCATTGCACGTAATGCAGCAAGATGTTCAATCGGTTCGTGAGTCGGACCATCTTCCCCTACCGCAATCGAGTCATGCGTAAACACATATGTTACCGGTGTCTTCATGATCGAAGCTAGACGAATGGATGGGCGTAAGTAGTCACTGAACACAAAGAACGTTCCGCCATAAACTTTCAAACCGCCATGAAGTGCCATACCGTTTAAGGCAGCACCCATTGCGTGTTCACGAACACCAAACCAGATGTTGCGCCCTGCATAATCTGCTTTTGTGAAGTCACCTTCATCGTTCATCATTGTTTTGTTCGAACCTGCCAAGTCTGCACTACCACCGAAGAAAGTAGGTACTGCTTTAGCGATTGCGTTTAACACTTCACCAGAGGATGCACGAGTTGCAAGAGAGCTTCCTTCTTCAAATACAGGAATCGCTTCTTCCCAATTAACTGGAAGTTCACCTTTGATAGCTTGTTCCAATTGTTCTGCTTCTTCCGGATATTTTTCTTTGTAAGTAGCGAATTGGTCATTCCAAGCATCTTCTGCTTTCTTGCCATTATCTTGAATTTTCTCTTTGAAATCAGCGTACACTTCTTCTGGTACGTTGAATTCTTCGTGAGCCCATTTGTAATATTCTTTTGTAAGTGTTACTTCATCTTTACCTAATGGCGCTCCGTGGGAAGCTGCTGAGTTTGATTTGTTTGGTGAGCCGTATCCGATAATTGTTTTTACTTCGATTAATGTTGGTTGATCAGTGTTTGCTTGCGCTTCCTTAATGGCTGCACGGAGAGCATCTACATCATTACCATCTTCCACACGAATTACTTGCCAACCGTATGCTTTGAAACGACTTTCTGTATCCTCTGAGAAGGAACGATCAAGTTCACCATCTAGAGAAATATCATTCGAATCATATAGAGCAATTAGCTTACCTAAGCCAAGGTGGCCCGCTAAGGAAGCTGCTTCATGGGAAATACCTTCCATCAAGTCACCGTCACTCACCAGTGCATATGTGTAATGATCGATGATGGATGCATCTTCTTTATTAAATCTTGCCGCAAGATGTGCTTCTGCCATTGCCATTCCAACAGACATTGCAATACCTTGTCCAAGTGGTCCAGTAGTTGCTTCTACACCGTCTGTATCGAGAACCTCCGGATGTCCAGGTGTCCGGGAATTCCATTGACGGAAGTTTTTAAGATCATCAATTGTAACATCATAGCCTGAAAGATGTAATAGGCTGTATAACAGCATAGAACCGTGTCCTGCAGATAAAACAAAACGGTCACGATTAAACCATTTTGAGTTTTTTGGGTTATGATTCATAAAATCAGTCCATAGCGTGTAGGCCATAGGTGCAGCACCCATCGGTAGACCCGGGTGGCCAGAATTGGCTTTCTCAATCGCATCAATTGAAAGTGTGCGGATCGTATTGATCGATAGTTGTTCAATATTAGACATAATTATCTCCTTTCAAAGTTCCACAATAATATGTATCTATTTTCTATTCTATAATGAATGTGCAAACTTCACAAGCGAATTAAGTCGAATGCCCAAACAAATTAGTGCTTTTCATTTCTTTTTTGCATATCTTTCACCTTTAGTGGAGTGACGTCATTACCTGCTGGATCAATAACTTTAAGGGTTTTCAGTTGGTTTGTAAATGAACCGCGGATGTTTTGTAAATATTCTTCGCGGAGTTGTTTTTGCTCGGATTTTTCCTCATCGGTTAGGGAGGATTTTTTTGCTTTTTTTGCTAGCTCGTTAATCCGCGCAAGTTTTTCTTTTGATAACATATATGTACCTCCTCTTACAGTTTCCATGAAGGATTAATGCAGGTTGTATCTAACATGTAATAATACCCTACTTTGTACAATAATAACCGTAATTATTTGTAGTATTATTATTGTTTTTCACATTTATTTATAAAGCATAAAACAAAAAAAGACAAGCAATACAACTTGTCTCATTTAAGGTTTTCATTTTGCAGGTCGCTATTTTGTTCATACTCTTGATAACGACGGTGGACGGTTGCTTTTGAAATATTATACCCCAAGCCATTTAATGTGCTTGTGATTTCCCCGAAAGTAAGTTTTTTATCGCGAAGACGTACAATTTCCTCAAGCGGCACTTCCAATCTTTCTCTCCCCGGTGCTTTTCCGATATTTTTTAAATTATTTCTCGGATTATATCCATCTTTTACTGCCCGTTGCATTCCACGTTTAATTTTCAAATTATGAATTTTCCTTTGGTATTCCTCGACAATACCGACAATCTGTAAAACCATAGAATCTGATTCTGATAATTCCAGCTCTCCATCATGAATCGCTGTGTATATAGAAATATTTAACTTTTGTAATTGATGAAACAGGGCTATTTTCGTATTCCCTCTACCTAGTCTCGTTTCATCTTGAATTAATAGGCATTCCGCTTCCTCATTTGAAAAATGTTCAAGCATTTCAAAGATACCGTCCCTATTAATCTCATAACCACTCACCTGCTCTTCAATACATGTAACGACATCCAATCCTTGTCGGGTCGCTAGTTCATACAATTCTTCTTTTTGCCTAGCGAGTGATGATTCCTGTTCTTTTTTATCTGTGCTTACTCTACAATAGATGACTGCTTTCACGATTCGATTTCTCCTTCTTGGGTGATTAAGCATTGGCAATGAGAGAGAAATATAAGAATACCAAAGTTAAGATGAAACCGACAGTAAAGAATATATCTTCTTTTGAATACTTCGCAAATAATCTATTGAACATAGTTAAATCCCTCCACTTTTTTAGAACTTTTGTTCTAGAACGTATTATCGCACGAACAAGTGGTCCTGTCAACAGTTTTTTCGAACGAACGTTTGCATAATCTTTCTTACGATGGTAAACTAGTAATAATAAATCCTATGTAAGAGGTGATAAATAGATGACAAAAGTTTCTAAAAGACAACAGATGATTTTAGATTTTATAAAAAAAGAAGTTCATGCAAAAGGTTATCCACCATCCGTTCGAGAAATCGCTGTGGCTGTCGGACTTGCATCGAGTTCAACCGTTCATGGACACTTGGAAAGATTAGAAGCAAAAGGGTTTATCCGTCGTGACCCGACTAAGCCAAGGGCCATTGAAATATTAGATCAAGACGGTGAAGGGAATATTCCGAAAAATACAGCTCGTTATGCTCCAGTAATCGGTAAGGTTACTGCTGGAATACCCATTACCGCTGTTGAAAATATCGAGGAGTATGTCCCTGTGCCGAGTTCACATGCGAGCCCGGATGATAATTTATTTGTCCTTGTCATTGAAGGTGAAAGTATGATTGAAGCTGGTATTCTTGAAGGTGACATGGTCATTGTAAAACAGCAGAACACGGCTAATAATGGAGATATCGTTGTAGCGATGACAGATGATGACGAGGCAACGGTGAAGCGTTTCTTTAAAGAAGAAAAAATGATTCGCTTGCAACCAGAAAACGCTACAATGGAACCATTATTTTATGAAAAGGTTAGTATTTTAGGTAAAGTAATCGGATTATACAGAGATATTCATTAAAAAACATCTGATCTTCGCATTCGGTGCAAAGATCAGATGTTTTGTTTACAAGATTAATAGGATGTTAAATATTGTTCGCGCTCCCAAGGATGAACTGTATTATTAAACATTTGCCACTCATATTCTTTTGCTTCCACATAATTTTGATAGAGATGTTTTCCTAGTGCCTGAATAATGACAGGGTCTTTTTCCATCTCATCAAGCGCTTCTTTCAATGTGGCTGGTAAATCTTTCACTCCATTTTCTATTCTTTCTTTTTTCGTCATTGCATAAATGTTCTGGTCAACTGCTTGTGGTGGTTGTAATTTATGTTCGATCCCGTCTAGGCCTGAAGCAAGCAAGACAGAAAGTGCCAAATATGGATTTGATGCCGGATCCACACTTCTTACTTCAACACGTGTACTCACACCTCTTGAACTTGGTATCCGTAATAACGGACTCCGGTTCGAACTGGACCAAGCTACATAACAAGGTGCTTGGTAACCTGGTACGAGCCGTTTATATGAGTTTACAATTGGGTTTGTCACTGCAGTGAAGTTAGTTGCATGTTCCAGAAGCCCAGCGATAAATTGGCTAGCTATATCCGTCAATTGGCGTTCACTTGCTTCATCAAAAAACATATTTTCACCGTCTTTAAACAGGGACATGTTGACATGCATCCCTGAGCCGTCTACACCAAATAGTGGTTTCGGCATAAATGTCGCGTGCAGATTATGTCTTCTTGCGACCGTTTTAACGACAAGCTTAAACGTTTGGATATCGTCCGCGTGACGAACAGCATCCGAGTATTCAAAGTCAATTTCATGTTGTCCTGGTGCACCCTCATGGTGCGATGCTTCAATTTTAAAGCCCATTTCTTCCAGTTCCAGAACAATATCCCGCCTGCAGTTTTCCCCAAGATCTGTCGGGGCAAGATCGAAATAACCACCGTGATCATTCAACTCAAGAATTGGTTCACCTTTTTCATTCAGCTTGAATAAAAAGAATTCCGGTTCGGTACCGATATTAAATGTATCAAATCCGAGCTCTTCCATCCGTTTCAAATTTCTTTTTAAAATATAACGGGGACATCCCGAAAATGGTGTTCCATCCGCATTGTAAATATCACAGATGAAACGGGCTACTTTTCCTTTATCAGATGTCCAAGGAAATACAACAAAGGAATCTAAGTCCGGATATAAATACATGTCTGATTCCTCAATACGCACGAACCCTTCGATTGAAGAACCATCAAACATCATCTTATTGTTTAACGCTTTATCCAATTGACTGAGTGGTATCTCCACATTTTTAATTGTTCCAAGAATATCGGTAAATTGCAGTCTAATAAAGCGGACATTTTCCTCTTTAATCTTTTCTTTGATCGTTTCCTTTGTAATTTCGGTTCCCAACTAAATCTCCTCCAACTATTAGTTTGGATGTTAATCTCCACCCAAATATTACTATACCCTATTCAACGAGGAGAAAACCTTTTTTCTCAAGTGCTGTGACTGCCCGGGTTAAAGCAAGTTTTACGTGGGAATACGTAAGCCCCCCTTGAACGTAAGCCGTGTACGGAGCACGGATTGGTCCATCTGCGGATAATTCAATGCTTGATCCTTGGATGAATGTTCCCCCTGCCATAATGACTTCATCTTCATAGCCTGGCATTTCACTTGGAAATGGTGTCACATAAGCATTTACAGGGGAATTCTCTTGGATTGCCTGGCAAAATGCAATCATTTGCTCCGCTGTATCGAATGTGACGGATTGGATTAAATCGGTCCGTTTGCTCTGGTAAGCTGGTGTCGTTGTAAACCCGGCCAATTCAAGGAATCGTGATGTAAATATTGCGCCCTTTAATGCTTCGCCAACTACATGAGGAGCGAGGAAAAATCCTTGAAACAGTTCTTGCAGCATGTTTAATGTCGCTCCGCTTTCTTTCCCTAGTCCAGGTGCAGTTAAACGGTTGGCACATTGTTCGACCAAAAGTTCGTCTCCCACAATATAGCCACCAGAGCGAACAATTCCTCCGCCTGGATTTTTAATGAGGGACCCTGCCATCAGATTAACACCTACATGAGTTGGTTCCAGCTCTTCCACAAATTCACCGTAACAATTATCAACAAATACGATAACGTCATCTTTTATTTCTTTTACAAAATCGACCATTTCTTTAATTTCTGCCACTGTGAAAGAAGGTCGGTCATCATAACCTTTTGAACGCTGAATGCCGATTACTTTCGTATTTGCTCGGATTCTTTGACTGACGGCAGCAAAATCAACAGCCCCGTCCTCCTGCAAATCAACTTCTCCATAACCGATTGCATACTCTTTTAATGAACCTGGAGAATTTCCTCTTTTACCAACTACTTCTTCGAGCGTATCGTACGGCTTTCCTGTTATATATAGGAGTTCATCTCCTGGTCGAAGCACACCAAATAAGGCGGTCGAGATGGCATGTGTACCGGAAACGAGTTGGGGACGGACGAGCGCATCTTCTGTCCCGAATACATCACGATATACCGCTTCAAGCGCGTCCCTGCCCATATCATCATACCCATAACCAGTTGTAGAGTTAAAATGGCTGTCACTTACCCGATTTTCAATAAAAGCATCGAGCACACGTTGCTGATTTTTCTCCACTACGGTATTTACTTGTTCTTTCAATGTTTTAATATCTTGTTCTGTCTGGTTGATTAAGTCCAAAAGCATATTTGTTCATTACTCCTTTAATCTGTTTAATAATGCATGATTTTCTCGAATGTATCCTTTAATATGATAGCGATTATCCGCTTCATTATAGGACTTATCTGTAAGGATTGCTTCTTGCTCCAATTGGACCATCAGTCTGCCTTCATTTGCTTCCAGCGCGACATGGAACGGCACCCATACCTCTTTTAACATCTCTTCTATTTTCCTTAAGATGAGCTGCATATCTTCTTCTTCGTACGCAGAAACAAGAGAATACGGGCGTTCGTGAGCAATGAAATCTTCCTCTAGAAGGTCTTTCTTATTATAAATATATAACATCGGCAATTGATCTGCATCCAATTCCTGTAAAAGTTCTTCCACTGTTTCAATATGTTGTTCGTAATCCACATGGGATACATCGATAACATGTAAAAGAAAATCAGCTTCTGCAACTTCCTCTAATGTTGAACGGAATGCTGCAATAAGAGATGTCGGAAGATCCTGAAGGAAACCAACCGTATCGGTCATTATCGCTTGAAATCCAGAGGGGAGTACGACCCTCCTCGTTAATGGATCCAGTGTCGCAAAAAGCTTATCTTCCTGAAGTGTATTACTATCCGTTAATTGATTAAATAAAGTTGATTTTCCAGCATTTGTATACCCGACAATGGCAATCTGGAAAATCGCATTATTCCTTCTGCGTTTCCGGTATTGCTCACGCTGGTTGACAACAAGTTTTAGGCGATTTTTAATATCACCGATTCTGCGCCGGATATGACGGCGGTCTGTTTCTAATTGCGTTTCTCCCGGACCTCTTGTCCCAATTCCACCGCCGAGACGGGATAATTCAATTCCCTGACCTCGTAATCTTGGTAATAAATATTCCAATTGGGCAAGCTCCACTTGCAGCTTACCTTCTTTCGTTTGAGCCCGCTGCGCAAAGATATCTAAGATCAGCTGGCTCCGATCAATAATCCGGACTCCTAGATAATTATTTAAATTCCTTAATTGGCCGCTAGACAATTCATCGTTGGAAATAACAAGGTCGATTTCCTTTGCTTCAACCTCATCTTTAATCTCCCTCAATTTCCCTTCACCGAGGTAGGTTGCCGGATGGATGTGGTTGCGATTTTGCGTGAAAACCCCCTCCACTTTCCCGCCGGCTGTATTACTCAATGAGATTATTTCATCGAGTGACGATTGAAACCGTTCCTGTAATTGTTCTGGCTTTCTTACTGCGATAACTAAAATCTTTTCTGCCATAAGTTACCTCTCTTTTACTCATTTTCAAATTTAATATCTGCTGCGGTAATTTCCATTAGCCTTTCCGGTTGGTAATTTTCCGTCTGGACGAGTCGGTATGCCTGTAACCGAATCGCCTTTTCCATCAAGTTCCGTACCGAACGGGCATTGGCGAAATGTCTTCCTTTCGTTGCTAATTGATGATATAAATAATCCCTTAGCTTTCTGTCCGCTTCCATTGTTAATTGATATTCCCTTAATCGAACCATTTGATGTGCTATTTCCATTAATTCTTCCAATTTATAATCGGGAAAATCAAGAATAAACGGAAACCGCGATTCCAGTCCTGGATTGGTCGAAAGAAATCGGCCCATTTCAGAGGGATAACCTGCGAGTATAAGAATGAAATCCTTGTGACCGTCTTCCATATGTTTTACAAGTGTATCAATCGCCTCTTTACCAAAGTCCTTTTCTCCACCGCGGGCAAGTGAATAGGCTTCATCGATAAAGAGAATGCCCCCCATTGCTTTTTCAATTAGCGCTCTTGTTTTTTGCGCCGTCTGTCCAATATATTCCCCAACAAGATCGGCCCGTTCCGCTTCAATAAAATGTCCCTTCGAAAGGATTCCAAGGTCAACATATAATTTAGCAAGTCTGCGTGCAAGTGTTGTTTTTCCTGTACCGGGATTGCCCTTAAATAACATATGCAATACTTGCTGGTTAGAAGAAAGCCCTGCTTCCTTTCTTTTTTCGTTAATAAGTACGGTCGCATAAATTTGTTTTATCGTTGTTTTAATTTGTTTAACGCCAACAAACGAGTTAAAAGCTTCCTCTATTTGTTTGAACTGATTATTAAAACCGGCTGAACGCTTTCTTTCAGTCTGGGATAGAGTATCTTGCAAAACAATATTGATCCGGCCATTCCGGCTCGCTCTCATTTCCGTTTCCATATACTCACTCCTTCGTCATCCCAGTATACGTAAATAATCATAAAAGGGTGACAAACGCCCAAATTCAAAGACAGTAGTGTCCATCCAGGCTAAGTGCGCGGGTTCGATGTCGCCCCATACATGAGAGTACTTAATCGAACTTCCTTTTTACAGGAATGCTATAAAGTAAAACTCATTCAGCAAGTGGGAGGATAGAAGTTTCATTAGAAAACGGATGCCAATAATAGCATCCGTCGTTATTACTCATTTTCTAAGTTAACATTTTTCACTGGCGCAAAAGTTGAAATTGCGTGTTTGAAAATTAGTTGCTGCTTTCCGTCGGTTTCCAGTAAAATCGTAAAATTATCAAACGCTTTGATAATCCCTCGTAATTGAAATCCATTTGTCAGAAAGACAGTAACCGAAGTGTGATTTTTTCTTAATTGATTTAAATAATGTTCTTGAATGTTGACATTTTGTGCCATGGTACTTCCTCCCTTTTTCTATCTATATAATCTTAATTCTACTTCATTTTCAATATTCCTGCTATCTTTTGCAAAATCATTGTAAACTTTTCCTCTTTTTCTTCCGGATGGATCGAAAACCACTCTACTGGCAATTGGTTTTTAAACCAGGTAAATTGCCTTTTTGCATAGCGTCTTGAATTTTGTTTCAATTTCTCGACTGCTTCATCCAGACCTTCTTTGCCTTCTAAATACGGAATAAATTCTTTATAGCCAATCGCTTTCATTGCCTGGGTATTTGCGTAACCCGCATGATAGAGGGCCGTAACTTCTTCAAGCAGGCCTTCTTCCATCATCATATCCACGCGGGCATTAATTCGTTCATAAAGCGTTGCTCTTTCCATTTCAAGCCCGATAAACAATGTATTGTACTTCGGTTCTTTTTTTTGCTCACTTTCCCATTCCGTTTTTGTTTTCCCGGTAGTTTCATATATTTCCAGCGCACGAATAACGCGGCGATGGTTGTTTGGGTGAATTTTTCTTGCCTGGTCGGGATCGACCTCCTCAAGACGGCGGTAAATCTGGTTAATCCCTTCTTCTCTTGCTTCATTTTCTAACTTTTTAGTCCTGAATTCATCCCGAGGGATGTCAGGGAAATTATAATCAAATAAAGCAGCCTGTATGTATAGACCGCTACCGCCCACAATTATAGGCAGGCGGCCTCTTGCGGTAATTTCTTCGATTCTGTTTTCCACATCAGCTTTGTATGCTGCTGCCGAATAATCTTCCGTCGGCTCTAACATATCAAGCAGATGATGGGGGATTCCTGCCATTTCTTCTTTAAGGATTTTAGCCGTACCGATATCCATCCCTTTGTACACTTGCATCGAGTCACCGCTGATGATTTCTCCTTGCAGTTGTTTGGCAAGATAAATACTGAGAGCTGTTTTCCCAACAGCTGTTGGACCAACAACGGCTATGACTGTTTTTTTCATCGTATTACCCCTAGATTATTATAAATTGTTATTTCTCTTCCTGATAGCTCTGGAGCATCCATAGTTCTTTCTCGAGTGACGCCAATTGTTCAATAAGCAAATCATTCGTCGGTTCATCCGCAAATTCTGCAGTTAATGCAAGACCGGTCTCTCTTATTTCATTTGCGATTTTCTCAAAATCATGAATTAATTGGGTAATCATTTCCGCTTCTGTATCATCCGCGTTCGCTTCTTCAAGCGTGCCTTGCTTCAAATACATACTCATTGTCGCGAGCGGCTGGCCACCGATCATAATGATTCGTTCAGCAACTTCATCAAGCTGGTCTGCTGAACGATTGTAGAGCCCTTCAAAATGTTCATGGAGCTGGAAAAAATTCTTCCCTTTAACGTACCAATGGTAACGATGGAGCTTCACATACAGAATAAAGTGATTGGATAGTAATTGGTTCAAAAAGTTTATTAACGACTGGTTATCCAAAGCTTTTCACCTCATGTATTTTTTCTTACTAGTTTACTCCATTCAGGTGTTTGTTATACCCTAAAACTTTCACACCTCAAAACAGGAAAGTAAATCAGCCTCATCAACAGCTCGCTGTCTTTGAAGAATTTTTTTAGGTGATCCCTTTTATTTAGCGTAAATGCATCTTCCACCTGGAGGTCCGCCGGGCAACTGAACGGCAGGTAGAACTAGGACGCTAAAAATGAGAATGATCAAGACACTTGTGCCGAGTGAAGGTAATCCGTAGTGTCTTTCGGTTACTTTTAAAAAGGCATCATTGGGAAATGGAACAAACTTTTAGAGTCGTGTCCATAAGCCTAAGTACTAATTATAGCAAGGGATAGCTGAATGTTTTTAGGCTGCGAAGTGAGTTTATACCTTTACATGCTCCGCTTAAACATCTTCTCAAGCTCATAGCTGGAAAAATGGATAATGATCGGTCGTCCATGAGGACAAGTAAACGGATCTGTTGTCGATCTCAAGTCTTCAATTAGTTGGAACATATCATCTATCGTCAGATGGTGATTTGCTTTAATCGATCGTTTACAGGCCATCATAATTGCCGCTTCCTCACGGATATGCGCGATATTAATTTTATCATCTTTCATAATCTGCTCGATAATATCACGAACGACTTCTTCCTCAAATCCCTTTGGAAACCAACTCGGACAGGAACGAATGATATACGTTTTCTCCCCAAACGGTTCAAAAAAGAGCCCGACCTTTTCCAAGTCCTCTTTATATGCTTCGATAAACAATGCCTCTTGGTTCGAAAATTCAAAAGTTAAAGGGAGGAGCAGTTGTTGGGAGTCCGTACTCGGTTTCCCAAGTTTATCCCTAAAAAACTCATATTTGATTCGCTCCTGGGCAGCATGCTGGTCAATCATATAAAAGCCTTCTTCATTCTGTGCGAGAATGTACGTGCCATGCAGCTGACCAATCGGATAAATCAATGGAATCCGGTCTTCTTTAGGTGCCTCTACTGCCTCTTCCTGTACCGGTTCTAAATATTCTGGTTCAGGATCTGGCACCGGGATCGTTTCATCCTGTTGCTGAATCGACTCTTTCATGACCGGTGGCTGTATTTCTCTTGTCGGTTCTTTAATAATGGTTTCTTCTCTAACCGATTGCTTGTTCACTTCCTCTTCCATAGGTGCCGAAAAGGTGAATTGTTCTTGGATTGATTGCTGTTTTTCTTTCGGTTGTTTATATTCGATTTCCGGTATTAAAGTCTCTTGTCTAAGTGCTGTTCGGATTGTTTCTTTCACAGATTCATAAAGTTCTTTATCCTTACTAAACCGTACCTCCAGTTTCGTTGGATGAACGTTCACGTCCACTAAAATTGGATCCATGTTTATTTTCAGAACGACGAGTGGATACTTTCCAATGGTAAGCATTGTATGATACCCATCCATAACTGCTTTAGCCAATGGATAATTCTTAATATAACGGCCATTGATAATCGTCGATATGAAATTACGTGAAGCACGAGTCACTTCCGGCCGGGCGATATACCCTGTAATTTCATAATCAAGCGATTCATGGTGAACTGGAAGCATCTTGCGCGCTACCGACATGCCATACACTTGAGCAATGACTTGCAACAAATCACCGCTTCCAGAAGTTTTAAATAACGTTCTTCCATTATGAATCGCCTCAAAGCGAATTTCCGGATAAGATAGAGCGAGTCGGTTTAATAAATCAGTAATATGGCCTAATTCCGTATGAAGGCTTTTCATATATTTCAATCGGGCTGGAGTATTGTAAAATAGTTGCTCGACAGTTATCTCTGTACCCTTTCTCGCATCACTTTTATTTCTTTCTACAATCTCACCGCCTTCAATGGATAAAATAGTACCAGCTTCTTCTCCTGTAGATGTTTTGAGAGTTAGTTTGCTGACAGCAGCAATACTTGCAAGCGCCTCGCCACGGAATCCGAGGGTACGGACATGGAATAAGTCTGTCTCATTACTGATCTTGCTTGTCGCGTGGGCGAGAAATGCCCGCTCGCTATCAGCCGCGGTCATTCCATCCCCATTGTCCGTCACTTTAATTCGGGTAATTCCTGCTTCATCAAGTTCTATTTTTATCGAGGTACTACCCGCATCAATACTATTTTCCACCAACTCCTTCACAACAGATGCAGGACGTTCGACAACTTCTCCTGCTGCAATTTTATTCGCCAGTTCGGTAGGCATCTGTTTTATTTTCATAGAAACATCCTTTCTAACTTCAAGCCGTCCGTTATTTTAGCTTTTTTTGGAGTTGATATAATGCATTCATTGCTTCCATTGGCGTCATTTCAAATAAGTTTAACTGTCCTAAGTCATCGATTACTTGCTGCTCTTTTTTTGTGAGCTTATTTTCTTTCTCAGGTGAATTTTCTTCAATAAAGAAGGAGAGTTGACCAGCTTCCATTCTTTCTGTGACCGGTTCATGTTCAGCACCCTCTTCCAATTCTGTAAGAATCGCCGTCGCCCGTTCAATTAATGCATCTGGAAGTCCAGCGAGCTTGGCAACTTGAATTCCGTAACTTTGGTCTGCCGAACCTTCCTTAATCTGGTGAAGAAATACAACATTGCCCTCATATTCTTCCGCGCGGACATGAATATTCTTCAACCGTGGAAGGGTCTCTTCCATCGCAGTTAATTCATGATAATGTGTGGAAAACAATGTTTTTGCTTCTATATTATGATGAATGTACTCTACAATCGCTTGGGCAAGTGCCATGCCATCATATGTACTCGTTCCCCTGCCTATTTCATCCAGTAGGATTAAACTGCGATCGGTCGCTTTTGCCAAAGCATGATTTGCTTCAAGCATCTCCACCATAAATGTACTTTGACCAGAAACAAGATCATCAGCAGCACCAATCCGCGTAAAAATCTGATCGAATAGGAGCAAATCAGCTTCCTCACACGGTACAAAACATCCGATTTGAGCCATAATTACCGTTAGAGCGAGTTGCCGCATATACGTGCTCTTACCTGACATGTTCGGACCGGTAATTAATAGAATACTATTTTCGTTATCCAGTTGAACGTCATTCGGCACAAATGTCCCCTCTGTCATTACTTGCTCAACAACTGGGTGGCGGCCATTTTTAATCGATAAATTCTCTCTCACAAAGCGCGGTCTTGTGTAATTATTTGCCTCACTGACTGTAGCAAAGGACTGAAGCACATCAATCTGACTGATATGCTCAGCAAGTTCTTGGAAGAGTGGAATATGATTTTTCATTTTATCTCTAATTTCAACGAATAAATCATGCTCCAGTTCGATACTTTTATCTTCTGCTTCAAGAATAATCGTCTCTTTTTCTTTTAGTTCTGGCGTGATGAACCGTTCGGCATTCGTTAACGTTTGCTTTCGTTCATATCGTCCTTCTGGTAAAAGATGTAAATTCGCTTTCGTAACTTCAATATAATAACCAAATACTCGGTTATATCCGATTTTTAATGATCTGATGTTGGTTCGTTCTTTTTCTTTTTGCTCTAATTCTGCGATCCATTGTTTCCCATTTCGCGATGCATCACGGTATTCATCTAGTTGTGCATTGTATCCATCTTTGATGATATCTCCTTCTGTGATCGATGCAGGCGGGTCATTCGTAATACTTTGCTCAAGCAGAGCGACGACTTCTTTTGGATAGGTAAGTTCATCTGCCAATACTTTCATTTCTTCATTCGGGAATTGATAGAGAACTTGTTTGATTTCAGGAATGTTTTGTAAGGATTGTTTCAACTGGATGAGATCGCGCGCATTTACATTCCCGTAAGCGATCCTTGCAGCCAATCTTTCCATATCATATACGGACTTCAACGCCTCTCTCAGCATGTCCCTTTCCATAAAACCGTTGTAAAATGCTTCAACAATATTCAATCGTCTTTCAATTTCTGTTTTCGTTAACAACGGTCGCTCGAGCCACTTTTTCAATGTACGAGAGCCCATTGCTGTAATTGTTTCATCAAGTACCCATAATAAACTGCCATGTTTCCCTTTTTTAATAATCGTTTCTGTTAATTCCAGATTACGTTTTGAAAACATATCGAGTGATAAATAATTCTTTAGTTCGATAACAGTTGCCTGTTGTAAATGGTCGAGCGAACGTTTCTGGGTCTGTTGAATATAGTTAAGCAACCTGCTAAAGGCTGTCATTAGACGTTCGTCATTTAAATTCTCCGCTAAATCACGGTACTCCCCATTAAATGTAATCTCATCTTGATAAGATAATGTAACCTGTAACCTTTCTTTTAATTGCGCTTGCAAATCCTCTTCTAAAGTGGAAGATATGACGATTTCTTTGATCGGCTGATTGTATAATTCATGAAGAACTGCTTCCCAGCCTGCTTCAATGAGAGTTACACGGTTCTCCCCGGTCGATAAATCATTATAAACAACGACATAAGAGCCGTCATTGAAATGCGAAAGACTGCAGAGATAATTATTCTCCCCTTCATCAAGCATCGATTGCGACATAACCGTACCAGGAGTAATAATCTGAACGACCTCTCTTTTCACAACTCCTTTTGCTGTTTTGGGGTCTTCTACTTGTTCACAGATTGCTACTTTATAGCCTTTATCTATTAGTGTTTTTATATAGCTCTCCGCAGAATGATAAGGAACTCCGCACATTGGAATTGCTTCACTTTCACGCTGTGCGCCTCTTTTTGTTAATGTTATTTCAAGTTCTTGCGCCGCTTTAATTGCATCATCATAAAATAATTCATAGAAATCACCTAGGCGGTAAAATAAAAATGAATCTTGGTGAGCGGCTTTTATTCTTAAGTATTGTTCCATCATTGGTGTATTCTTTGCCATTATTAAGCCTCCAACATATCCGAAATCTTCTCCCGCCATTATAGCATAAATTAATAACTTCCCTCTAACCCGCTGACTTTTTCTTTCCAAATCAGTAGATATTAGAAAGTCAGGCAGATTTCTTTCCAACTCCAGTAGAACGATTTGAATTTAATTTATTGATTTTGGAAGTATGCACTTTAGGTGTTTGCCATGCATAAAATGACTATGAAAAAAGAGGAGGTAAATACAGCTATGTCTTTTCTAAAAAAAGATTATCGAGAAATCATCACCAAGGCAGTTATTGGGAAGGGACGTAAGTTTACAAAGGAATTTCATACGGTTACTCCCCCAAACCGTCCCTCGAGCATTCTCGGGTGCTGGGTGATTAATCATTTATACCACGCAAAAATGAAATCTACGGATAGTGTAGAAATAAATGGTAGCTATGAAGTAAATATCTGGTATTCCTTTAATGATAATACAAAAACACAGGTTGTTACGGAAAAAGTAACATATCGGGATATTGTGCCCCTATCCATCAAAGATGAAAATTGCCTGAATGATGATTTCGATGTGATTGCGAAAGTGTTACAGCAGCCAAATTGCCTGGAATGCAAAATTGAGAAAAAAGGAAGTAAAATTAAAGTTGAGGTGGAAAGAGAATTTATCGTGCAAGTAATTGGCGAAACAAAATTACTTGTAAAAGTGGATCCGACTTGGGATGCAAATAAGGTGGAAGATGAAGACGACGATGAAGTGTGGGAGCATGCCGTGACGGATGATGAATTAGAAGATGTCCAAACAGATTTCATCCATACTAAAGATTAAGCAGTTTCCCAAGCGGAGAGCTAAAGTGAAGCTTCATTCAATGAGGGAGGTATCCTTACCTCCCCCACTGAATGTTAGTTTAACAGAATCAGGGATTACAGACCGTTCATACGTGATTAAAAACCAAGCATTCTATTATGCTTGGTTTTTAGCTATTTTGTTACTTTTGTACCTGTTTTCCCTTCTAATACATTACCGCCTGTTCCTTCAATAATACGGTTTGTTACTTCTCTAGAAATTGTAGTAGATACAAGCTGTAAGACATCATTTACTGTCACTTGGAGTTCTTTGAATTCTGAAACGATAGGGATACCGTCTAACTCACTTTGTAAACGATCCAGTTGCTCTTCTACACGAGCTAATGCTTCTTTCTTATCATAAGCCTGTAAATTTACTGCTTGTTTTTGTAAAGCTTTAATCTTTGTAATAAGTGTTTGAATTTTTGTACTTGCATTTATTTTAGCTTCGAGTTCTTTAAAGCGGTCAATTTCTTCCGTATTTGCTAGCATGTCTGCCAATTTTTTTGCCGCGTCAAGTACTTCTTTCCTTGAATACTGTGCCATGTTACTTCACCTCAATTTTACTTTCTGCCATGATACCATCTAAGGACCAAGTTTTTGCTTCGGTAATTTCCACTTCCACAATCTGACCAATTGCTGATTTCGGCCCTTTGAAGTTCACAAGCTTATTCTTCTCTGTATACCCTGCGAGAATATCAGGATTTTTCTTACTTTCACCCTCAACGAGTACTTTTACTGTTTTTCCTTCATATTTCCTCATTGATTCCGCAGATTGTTTGTTTACAAGTTCATTTAAACGATAAAGACGCTGTTTCTTCACTTCTTCTGGTACATCATCTTTTTTTCTTGCAGCCGGCGTTCCTTCACGCGGAGAGTAGATGAACGTGTATGCTGCTTCAAAACCGACTTCTTCCATTAGTGTCATCGTCTCTTCAAACTGTTCATCCGTTTCGTTCGGGAATCCGACAATGATGTCAGTCGTCAATGTGACATTTGGAATTGCTTTTTTAATTTTACGGACAAGTTCCAAGTATTCTTCCCGTGTATATTTACGGTTCATTTTCTTCAGAACTTCCGAGCTTCCGGATTGGACCGGTAAATGGATGTGGTCGAGCAAGTTTCCACCCTGGGCCAATACGTCAATCAAATGATCATCGAAATCTCTTGGGTGTGATGTCGTGAAACGGACCCTTGGAATGTCAATTTTATGAATGTCATTCATTAAATCTCCAAAGGTATAATCCAGATCTTCAAAATCTTTTCCGTAAGCATTCACATTTTGACCGAGTAAGGTGACTTCTTTATAACCCTGGGCGACCAGATGTCTTACTTCTTGAATAATATCCTCCGGTCTTCTGCTGCGCTCTTTTCCTCTTGTCATTGGGACGATACAATACGTACAGAACTTATCACAGCCATACATGATGTTGACCCAAGCTTTGATTTTTCCTTTACGAGCTTTCGGAAGGTTTTCAATGATATCGCCTTCTTTAGACCATACTTCAATGACCATTTCCTTTCCAAACATCGCTTCTTTAATCAGGTGGGGTAACCGATGGATATTATGTGTTCCAAAAATAAGATCAATATGTTGATGTTTCTTTAATATCCGGTCAACAACTGATTCTTCTTGGGACATACATCCGCAAACACCAATAATGAGATCCGGATTTTCAAGCTTTAATGGTTTCAAGTGTCCAATCTCACCGAACACTTTATTTTCCGCATTTTCCCGGATGGCACAAGTATTTAATAAGATAATATCTGCTTCTTTTACATCTTCTGTTGCAGTATAACCCATTTCCATAAATATTCCAGCCATTACTTCTGTATCATGTTCATTCATTTGACAACCATAGGTGCGAATTAAGAACTTACGCCCCTCACCCACCGTTTGCATATCTTCGGGAATAGAAAAATCATATTTAAATTGGACTTCTTCTTTCCTTCTCTTTCTTGCTTTTTTAATGTCAGGGGTTTTGGGGGTGTAATTGGTATGGAAATACTTTGCGATCATATCTTCACTGGACGTTTGTTTAATCCGTTCGAAATTCTCTTCTGTATTAATTTGTGCCTGCTGCTTTCGCTCTTGTTCGTTCATCTCGGCTCTCCTTTCAATGAGTACTTCTATGTATAAGTTTACAACATAATAAGTATAAGGCTTATGAATAAATTTAACAATATATACCGCGAAACTGCAAATAAAAACCTTCCTTGATTAGAAGGAAGGCGTATGATTGCTTTTTAATTATCTTGGTTCCACGATTAATTTGATTGCAGTTCTTTCTTCTTCATCAATCTTGATATCAGTGAATGCCGGTATACAAATGAGATCTACTCCACTTGGAGCAACGAATCCTCTTGCAATGGCTACAGCCTTTATTGATTGATTCAATGCTCCTGCACCAATCGCCTGAATTTCTGCAGTTCCTCTTTCGCGAAGCACATTTGCGAGAGCCCCTGCTACTGAATTTGGATTAGATTTTGATGAAACCTTCAATACTTCCATTAGTAGTACCTCCCTTACCTCAGTTTTATAGTTCTATTTCTACTATATTCTTTGAGTTGTAAGCTTATTCCCTAAACCTGTTAGAAGACATCAGGAACAGCCAACTCGTATTGCCTCAGTAAAAGGGATGTTTGTGAATAACAGTCAGGCAAAGAAGGGGTGGTCATCATTGATTAATATTCTTTCGATGTCTACTGCTTTCCCTGTTTTTGAATCAATGGAAACTAACACTGCATTTAATTGTTTTCTACCCTTTTTTGTAATTTCAAAACGTACAGGCAGTGATGTTAGAAAGCGTTTTAGAACAGCTTCTCTTTCTACTCCAAGTATTCCATCGTAAGGACCAGTCATGCCTACATCAGTGATATAGGCGGTACCGTCGGGAAGAATTCGCTCGTCTGCAGTTTGTGTGTGAGTGTGTGTGCCGACGACAGCGCTGACTTTTCCGTCAATATACCAGCCAAATGCTTGCTTTTCACTTGTTGCTTCACCGTGGAAATCGACGAAAATAATGTTCGTGTGCTTTTTTGCTTCTTGAATCAGGTTATCTATCGTGGTAAATGGGTCTTCAATTGCTGGCAGGAAGGTTCTCCCTTGCATGTTAATGACAGCTACTTTAAGATCATTCACGTTTAAATAGATGATTCCTTTTCCTGGGTTGTTGTCCGGAAAGTTTGCAGGGCGGATAAGGTATTTGGCTTCATCAATGAAGTCAAAGATTTCTTTTTTATCCCATGTGTGGTTTCCCATTGTAATTGCTTGGGCACCCCATTCGAGGAAGTTGCGGTAAATCGTTTCTGTAATTCCTTTGCCCGCTGCTGCATTTTCGCCGTTAAGAATCGTGACGGTTGGGCGGTATTTTTCTTTTAATCTTGGCAGATATTCCTTAACCATTTCCCGTCCTGGTGAACCAACAACATCACCAATAAATAAAATTTTCATCTTTACATCATCCTAACCTAATTCCTAATTTTTAAAAGTCTGTTCTGTTTTCCCAATTACTCCCTCTTAGGAAGTAACCGAAAGAAACTACTGAATCCTTTCATTCAGCGTAAGTGTCTTTGCTCGTTCCTATAGTTTAGAACTCTAATCGCCGTTCAGTTGCCCGGTGGACGGATGCTTTCCGCGGGCACAGCCGAAGCCTCCTCGGGCTATCGCCCTGCGGGGTCTCCGGACTCGTGCTATTCCCGCAGGAGTCACCGTCCACCGGGCAACTGAACTGGAAGAGAGCGTTATTATTATTGGAAACAATCATATCATGATGAGAATTCTATTCCTAAAATAATAAATAGGATTCCAAATTCGGTCTTCCCTGGGAGCAGTCCAGACACCTTGAGACTCCAGCAGGAGGATAGGCATAGGTGAGACCCCGCAGGGCGGCAGCCCGAGGAGGCTCACCAGCCGCCTGCGGAAAGCGAGAGGTGTCTGGACTGCGAACCTCCAGAAGAAAGTTGCACTTACGCTGAATGAAAGTAATTACGATTTCGATTTCTTGGTGTCATCGTTTTCTTATTTTAGGGGTGGCGAAGGTTGAATTATTATTTTACCCAGTAAAGATTTTTTAAACGGTGGCAAAAAATAAAAGCAGTCCGATGACTGCTTTTATTTGGCATATTCAACTGCTCTTGTTTCCCTGATTACCGTTACTTTAATATGGCCAGGGTAATCGAGCTCGCTTTCGATACGATTACGAATCTCCCTTGCAACTCTCAATGAATCAAGATCATCAATTTCATCAGGTTTTACCATAATACGAATCTCTCTACCCGCCTGAATTGCATAGGATTTCTCTACACCTTCGAATGATTCGGAGATTTCCTCTAGTTTCTCCAGACGTCTAATGTAGTTCTCGAGCGTTTCGCTTCTTGCACCTGGCCGTGCAGCGGATAGGGCATCAGCTGCTGCGACTAATACTGAAATGATGGAAGTAGGTTCTTCATCACCATGGTGGGAAGCAATCGCATTAATGACAACCTCATGCTCTTTATATTTCATCGCAAGTTCTTTTCCAATTTCTACGTGACTACCTTCTACTTCATGGTCAATCGCTTTTCCAATATCATGAAGTAAACCAGCTCTTCTTGCTAATATTACATCTTCACCTAGTTCTGCAGCAAGCAAACCAGATAAGTAAGCAACTTCTGCCGAATGTTTTAATACGTTTTGACCATAGCTTGTACGATATTTTAGACGACCAAGTATTTTCACAAGATCCGGGTGCAGTCCATGCACACCAACCTCAAATGTCGTTTCTTCACCGACTTCACGAATATATTCATCAACTTCACGTCTTGCTTTATCTACCATTTCTTCAATTCGTGCCGGATGGATTCTTCCATCTTGGACAAGTTTTTCCAAGGCAATACGAGCAATTTCCCGGCGAATTGGATCAAATCCAGATAATATAACAGCTTCTGGCGTGTCATCGATAATTAAATCAATACCAGTCAACGTTTCTAATGTTCGTATATTACGTCCTTCTCGACCAATGATTCGACCTTTCATCTCATCATTTGGCAGGGTGACGACAGATACAGTTGTCTCAGCAACATGGTCTGCAGCACAGCGTTGCAGCGCTAACGAGAGAATGCTTTTCGCTTTTTTATCAGCTTCTTCTTTCGCCTGATTCTCTGTTTCTTTAATCATAATAGCCGCTTCATGCTTCACTTCTTTTTCAATTCGTTCTAAAATAATTTGTTTTGCCTGGTCCGTTGTATAACCTGAAATGCGCTCAAGCTCAGCTTGCTGCTCCTCTTTCATAGCCTGCACTTTGCTTTCCATTTCTTCAGTTTGCTGTTGTCTCTCCGTTAAAGCTTCTTCCCGTTTCTCCAGTGATAATTCACGGTTATCTAGAGAGACACTTTTTTGGTCAAGAATATCTTCTTTTTGCGTTAAGCGATTTTCTTGTTTCTGGAGTTCAGCACGGCGTTCACGCAGCTCATCCTCTGCTTGCTGTCGTAATTTATGGTTCTCATCTCTTGCTTCAAGGAGTGCTTCCTTTTTAGCTGCATCCGCATTCCGATGTGCTTCTTCGACGATTTGTTTCGCTAAGTCTTCTGCACTTGAAATCTTTGCTTCTGCAATCGATTTACGAATCAGATAACCAACAAACAGACCTATGATAAGGATGAATACTAGCAAAAGGGAGATGATCAAAGGGTGGTCCATATTTTTCACCTCCTATTGCTATAAAGTTGTTGTACAATTCATTATCTTCGTCATGTACCCATTATCAATACAAGGATTAATAATTACCGTATAATTGAATAAAATTATACAATGTTAATTTTAATTGTCAATTTACTTATTGTCAAGGAAACTTCAGAACTATTTCAGAAGTATTTCAAGTAAAAGTCATATTGTAAGAAAGCAAGTACAAGTTCCACTTCCTATCCTCTCATACCTCTTACCAGAAATTCAATAAAAAAGCTGTCCTCCGATAAAAACCGAATAGACAGCTGCGTATTATATGTCAAGACTTTCCTGTTCATCAGATGACGACGATGTATTCTCTGTATCCGCGTCTGTGCTTTCACTTGCTTCAAGCTCATAATGACTACGGATTTCACGATTTACTTCTTCAAAAATTTCAGGGTTTTCTTTCATGAATTGTTTTGCGTTCTCTCGACCTTGTCCTAAGCGTTCTCCTTTATAAGAATACCAGGCACCACTTTTTTGAACGATATCAAGATCTGCACCAACATCGATGATTTCACCTTCTTTAGAGATTCCTTCACCATACATGATATCTACTTCAGCTTGTTTGAACGGCGGTGCTACTTTGTTTTTCACAACTTTTACCCTCGTTCGGTTACCAATCATTTCATTTCCTTGTTTCAACGTTTCTGCTCGGCGAACTTCTAAGCGGACAGAAGAATAGAATTTAAGTGCGCGGCCTCCCGGTGTTGTTTCTGGGTTACCGAACATAACTCCAATCTTCTCACGGACTTGGTTAATGAAGATGGCGGTAGCATTTGATTTATTGATTGCACCTGATAGCTTACGCAAGGCTTGAGACATTAATCTTGCCTGAAGTCCCATATGAGAGTCGCCCATTTCACCTTCAATTTCCGCTTTTGGTACAAGAGCAGCAACGGAGTCAACAACAATAATATCAACTGCACCGCTACGCACAAGTGCTTCTGTAATTTCAAGTGCTTGTTCTCCGGTATCAGGCTGCGAGAGCAACAGTTCATCTGTATTTACTCCAAGTACCCGTGCGTAAGTTGGATCAAGTGCATGCTCCGCGTCGATAAATGCTGCTTGTCCACCTTGCCTCTGAGCTTCAGCAATTGCGTGGAGGGCAAATGTTGTTTTACCCGAGGATTCAGGTCCGTAAATTTCAATTACTCGTCCTCTAGGATACCCACCAATTCCAAGTGCCACGTCCAAGGCTAAGGAACCACTTGGGATTGTGGCAATCTGTTGGTTCTGCTCTTCTCCAAGTTTCATAATCGAACCCTTACCGAATTGTTTCTCTATCTGTCTTAAAGCCATATCTAAAGCTTGTTTTCTCTCACTCAATGAAAATACCTCCTCAAATTATCTATCTCTATCATACGCTTTTTTTCACCGTTTGACAAGCAAAAAACGAATAGACGTTCGATAAATATCACACCTGTCCTCACCGTCATTTTTAAATTTTTAAGTAGAGCTGGAGGTTCGTTTCTTCAATATAAAGCATGAATAGAACGTAAATTACACTTTTACATAGTTAAAAATTAATTCAAGACCTTTCATAACTGTGCGGTTTCGGATGGTATTCCGGTCTCCCTGGAATTGGAATCCGAATGCTTTATCCTCTTCCCCAATAACGGATAACCCAATATAAACGGTTCCAACTTGCTTTCCTTCCACTTCATTCGGACCGGCAACGCCTGTAAAGCTGATACCGACTGAAGATTGTAATTTCTCTCTCACATTTCTTGCTAAAGATAGAGCGCATGCTTCACTTACCGTACCCTTTTCCGCTATTACTTGCTCTGGTACTTCCAGGACGCCCGTTTTCACCGCTTCACTATAGCAAACTACACCGCCTTGTACGACTTCACTTGCTCCAGATACGGAGATGAGCCGATCGGTAAATTTCCCGCCGGTAAGACTTTCCGCAGCTGCGATAGAGAGTTGTTTCTTTTTAAAGTGTTCAATAATAATTTGTTCAATTGTTTCATCATTCTCAGCTACAAAATAATCTCCCACTTTCAGGAGTACAGCGGATTTCGCTTCAGTGAGTAAGGCGTCTAGCCCTTCTTCCGAGTCAGCTTTTGCTGTTAAACGAATGATAATCCCATCATCTGTTGCAAGGGGAGCGATGGTCGGATTCGTTTGTTCACGGATGAGATCCTGTAATTCATGTTCGAGTGCCGATTCACCAATCCCGAGAAACTTTAGAATGGTCGAACGAATCATTTGCTCTTTACCTGTCAACTTATAAAGGTATGGTAAAATATCTTCTTTAAACATTGCTTTCATTTCACGCGGAACACCTGGAAGAAATATCCATGTTCGCTCCTCGTACTGGACAATCATCCCAGGCGCCATCCCTTGCTTATTAAATAAAACGGTAGCTGTTTCAAACACGCGCGCCTGCCTGCGGTTATTCGGCGTCATTTGCCAACCTGTTCGCTTAAACCAATCTTCAATCTTTTTCATCGATGGCTCATGTTCGACGATTGGAATATTACAAATAGCTTGGAAAGCTTCACGGGTCAGATCATCTTCCGTTGGACCTAACCCACCTGTGACAATAATAATATCTGAACGATCATGAGCCTGTTTAAACGTGCCTGCAACCCGGTTCAAATTGTCACCAACGACGACATGGTTATAAACATTTATACCGTATAAAGCTAACTGCTTAGATATCCACTGTGCGTTTGTGTTCGCGATTTGCCCTAACAATAACTCTGTTCCTACTGCAAGAATTTCTGCTTTGTATTGTTTTTTCATTTCGAATCCCTCATTACATGCCAGTTTTTGTAAAAGTAATCAACACCTGAAATCACAGTAAAGATTAGAGCTAAGTAAAGCATGATTGTTCCCAATGGGAAATTTAAATAAGAAAAAGGAAAATTATGAAGGAGCAGGATAATAATAGCAATCATTTGCGTTGCTGTCTTCAATTTACCCATACTGCCGGCAGCAAGGACAATACCTTCTCCTGCAGCTACTAAACGCAGCCCGGTGACAGCGAACTCCCTGCTAATAATGACAATTACGATCCATGCAGCTGCAAGATCCATCTCCACCAGCATAATGAGCGCAGCAGAAACGAGCAGTTTATCAGCTAATGGATCAAGAAACTTACCAAGGTTTGTAATTAGATTATGTTTACGGGCATAATATCCATCGACCCAGTCCGTTGCAGAACCAATAATGAATATAAGTGCTGCAATGAAATGGTGAACCGGCAATGTAGTGTTACCAATATCCCATTCTCCAAAGTCGAGAGGGAGCGATAATAATAAAATAAAAATCGGGATGAGAATAATACGAGATAGGGTGAGTTTATTAGGTAAATTCATGAGCCTTCCTCCTTGATGCTAATGCTTTTCTTTTTTAGTTTTCTTGATATTAAAATGATAAAACCCTTCCGCATTCGGTTGGAAGGGTTGAAGCATAATTACTTAGTGTTGAACCATAAGCGTTGATGGTCTTTTTCAGTTGGATCAACCGGATATTCAAATGGTACATCATTAATTGTTATATCCAAGTTGGGCGTGCTGCCGATATTTAAAAAGATTGATTCTTGGCCAGTAACATCTACTTCTACCGGTGAATTTTCAGAAGTAACAAAGCTTCCGTAAAAAACTTCCCCGGCACTGTTCTTCACATCGAGCCAAACACTTGACTCGGATTCAAATTGGAAGATTAACTTATCTCCGGGATTTGTAATGGCAACAGTCGATTCAGGCGGAGATCCAGTACCGACTTCTTCCACTTCAAAAGTTATTTCTTCTGTTTCTTCTTCAGTAGAATCTTCTTCCTTCTCTTCTTCCTCGGCATCATCCGTTGCATCATCTTCTTTGGCGCTGTTTCCTTCTGCACCTGAGGCGTCTTGGTTATTCTCACTAGGGTCCTTAATAATTACTTCATCCGATTCTTCAATCTCCTGCGGGTCGTTAGGTGAATAGGATTGGTAATAAAACCAAATCCCCGCCCCGATAATACCGATAATTAGGAGGACGACAATAATTTTAGGTAACACAGAAAAGAATGTTCCTGATCGTTCAGCTGCATTTTCCTTTGAGCGTTCAACTCGTGTATATTGGATTTCGCTCTCTGTTTCAGATTTTGGAATTTCTTCTTTATGTTCTTTTAACAATTCATCGGAATCGAGTCCAACTGCTGTTGCATATTCTTTAATAAAAGCTCGAGCATAAAACTTTCCGGGGAGCAGATGGAAATTTCCTTCTTCAATTGCAACTAAATATCTCTTCTGTATCTTCGTTGTTTCCTGTAAACTTTCCAATGAAAGGCCTTTTGCGATTCTCGCTTCCTTCAGCCTAGCACCCACATCCATAATTAACACCTTCCATCTTAAATATCAAACATATTAAAGCCACCACTTGAACCAAATGTTTGATTTTCAATTGATTCATATGTAATTTCTTCTTCTTTGTGGCTTCTTAATTCAATAATATAATCAAAATCATCTAACGTATATTCCGTGGCCTGAACAAATATGTCAGGATGTTCCACAACTTTTACAGCAGGAAGCTGCATCACTTCTCGAATGAGACGCCAATGCTCTTCATTTGCCCGTTTTTTTGAAACAACACCATCTATAATAAAAATATTGTCTTTATCATACTCTCCAGCAATTAATTTATTTCTTACCGTTTGCTTTATCATGGTACTTGAGACAAACAACCAGCGTTTATTGGAAGAGACACTTGCTGCAACAATCGATTCTGTTTTACCTACCCGCGGCATTCCCCTGACACCGATTAGCTTATGGCCATCCTGTTTAAATAATTCTGCCATGAAATCAACAAGAATACCGAGTTCATTTCTTACAAAGCGCACTGTTTTCCGGTCATTATCCGTATGAATATATTTACCGTGACGCACAGCCATCCGGTCTTTCAATTTTGGTTTTCGGATTTTAAGAACCTTTATAATATCAACGGTTTCCAGAATGGAAGCTAATCTTTTTATATTCTCATCCCGTTCAGAAAGCAGTAGTAGGCATCTTCTGGAGTTCTCAAGGCCATTAATCGTAATAATGTTAATTGAAAGCATACCTAACAGAGATGAAATGTCCCCTAATAAACCAGGACGATTAATCTGATTCTCATATTCAAGATACCATTCTGTTCTTTCCATCTTCCGGTCTCCTTTACAAACGGGGAATGGCGTTTGTATGAAATGATGAATAATCTATTTATACTATAAATGATTTTTTTAAAAGTGAAAAGCGAAATAGCGAACAAATTGAAAAAGAAGCTATATAGATTAACTATACAGCTTCTTTAACGAATTATCCATTATTATTTCCTTGTTGTTCAACCAATCTCACCATGGAGCTTGCAATTGCTTGTTGCTCCTCTTCAGAAGCGGCATTCCACAGTTCTTTCAATACAGCTTCTTCATTATTCTTTGCATCTACATTCGATGCAAGATAGTCTCCCACTTCTTGTGCGACGTTCGTAATGGTTTCATGATTCATCCCACTAGATTTCGCTTGCTGCAAGCGATTAGCAAGAAATCCTTTCCATGAATCGAAATTATCGAGAATGGACATTGATTTAGCCTCCTTTTTATTACAATCGTATGCACCTATAGTATTCAACATCTACTTCTGCTTTATGCACCGGAAACGAGTTGGCTAAATCATCCATCCCCCGGTAACCGGAAGAATCTGGCCGTTTAAATACGGTGTCGGACAATCCATAAGATAGCTTACAGCTTCTGAGACCTCATGTGGAGAGCCTGCACGCTTTAAAGGAATTGCTTCGTAAATTTCAGCCCTTTCCTCTGCCAGTAAAGATCCGTTCATTTTCGTATCGATGAATCCTGGACTAACTGCATTTACTGTCACGTTACTTGCCGCTACCTCTTTGGCAAGTGCCTTCACGAAACTGTTCTGCGCCCCTTTTACAGTTGAATAGAGCACTTCATTGCTCGCTCCTACTTCTCCCCAGATAGAAGTGATAAAAATCAGCCTGCCAAATTGATTCCTAATCATGCTTGGCAGTAACTCGTTCGTTATTTTAAGTGGTGCATGTACATGGAGAGTGAGCATCTCGGTAAAGCTAGCTTCATCCACGTCCTGGAATAAGCCGAATTCTGTTTTCCCGCTTGCAAAAATAATACTGTCGACCTGAAAAACAAGACTCGAAAGCAGCTTATTTATCCCCTCTCCTGTTGAGAGGTCAGCTTGGATAATCTGTAAAACCTGATCACTTGCAAATTCTTCCGCCAACTTAATAACGGAATGATTGGAATGATAATGAAGAATTAATTGATCACCTTTTTTCACGCGCTGTTTGGCAATAGCTATTCCGATATCACCACTTGCACCAATGATTAAAACATTTTGCATTATGTTAAGCCTGCTTGATCGTACAAACTGCAAGCTGGTCTTCGTTAATCCATTCCTTTAGAAACTCATTGACATCCGCTGTGGTCAACGCTTCAATTTGTGGGATGACATCAAAGAAATTAATACCGTGACGATGATAATCAATAAAATTGTTGGCAATATACTCTAGCGAATTCATGGCGCGAAGCATCTGACCGATTTTCTTTTTCTGCATTCGCCGAAACGCTTCGTCCGTTATTTCTGCATGAGTTGTTGAGAGTAGTAATTCCTTCACTTTAGCGGCAAAATCTTCTGGTCTTGCCGTGTTACCGCCAATTAATGAGTAGCCGAAGCTCGTTTCTAAATTCGTTTCAAAAGAGAAGCTTCCATCAATCAATTCGTCTTTATACAATTCTTGATAAAACTCGCCACCTCTTGCAAAGTAATGATCTAGGACCATCGTTGTAAGCAGTTCTTTTTTCAAAAATGCTTCTTTATCTAAATGGCTGCTCGACTCTTTAATTCCAACCGTACATTTCGGAATTGAAACCGGCATGTTGATTTCCATGTATTTCTCTGCAACTTCTTCCGGCTCATCTGGAAATTCTCGCTTGATTTCTGCGATATCCGCAAAGCGTTTTCCTGCTTGGTTTTCTTCAATCAGTTGGGACAACGATTCCGCGTTAATATTTCCAATGATGAACAAGGTCATGTTTTCAGGATGATAAAACGTGTTGTAGCACGTATATAAATCATCTTTCGTGATCTTCATGATGGAATCAACCGTTCCTGCAATATCAATATTTACCGGATGATTCTTAAACAAAGCTTGGATGGTACCCATGAAAGACTGCCAATCCGGCTGGTCATCATACATATTGATTTCTTGTGCGATGATTCCTTTTTCCTTTTCCACTGTTTGTTCGGTAAAATAAGGGTCCTGCACAAAGTCCAGCAGTATCTCCACATTTTTCTCAATATGATTGGTTGCAGCGAATAAATAAGCGGTCTTCGTAAAAGAAGTGAATGCGTTGGCAGAAGCACCTAGCTTTCCAAAGTCAGCAAATACATCTCCATCTTCTTTCTCAAATAATTTATGTTCAAGGAAATGGGCCACCCCGTCGGGTACAGTTACTGCTTCCGATTCACCAATCGGAACAAATCGCAGGTCGATGGAGCCATAATTTGTTGTAAAGATTGCATAAGCTTTCTCCATTTCCGGTCGTGGCATGAGAAAAACAGATAAGCCGTTATCTAGCTTTTTGGAGTAAATAACTTCATCAATGTCTGTATATGTCTTCTTATTCACTTACTTCTCCTCCTTTTGCAGTGAGAAGATATAATGTATCTTCCTCGATTCGTTCACCAACACGAATCACATCTTCTTTTGTTACTGCGGAAATATTATCAATAATTTCCTCCAGTGATCGGTCTATTCCTGCAAGTTGTTGCTGATAAAATAACTCTATAAGACCATGAGGATTATCCATTGTTTCCCGTAAAGAATGGATAATCATATCCTTCGCTTCATTCATTTCCTGTTCTGAAAAATTCCCTGCTTTCATTTCTGTCATTTGCTCCCGGATAATATCCCGTGCTTTTTCGTAATCTTCCGGCGCGATTCCGCTTAATACGAAGAGAAGCCCCTTATGACTCTCCACCTGGGAAGAAGCATAATAAGCTAAACTATTTTTCTCCCGCACATTCATGAAAAGTTTCGAACTCGGAAAACCGCCAAATAAGCCATTGAATACCTGTAAAGCAGGATAATCTTCATCAGAATACACCGTATGCGTACGATAGCCGATATGGAGCTTTGCCTGTTGAATCGGCTCTTCTTCTATAATTTCCTTGGGTTCCTTTACTTGTTTCGGTTCCGGGCGATTACTTGCTTCAGTTGCTGATCCTGCTTCCTGTTTAAAAATTGAAATGATTGTTTTTTCCATCGCTTCGGTGTCCATATCACCTACGACATAAATATCTAATCGATCCTCTTTCAGCATCTCAAGATAATAATTGTATAAATCTTCAGCAGTAATTGCGTCAAGATCTTCTTCATACCCATTCACGTGAATAGAAAAAGCTTCATTTTTACACATTTCATCGATTAGGCGGCCATTAGCATGACGAATCTTATCATCGCGAATCGCTTGGATTCTCTGTTTTAATGTAGCTTTTTCCCTTTTAACGATTGCCTCAGAAAATTGGTTGTTCTCAAGATAAGGTTCATAAATCATTTCGGCGAGCAATTGCAATGCTTCTTCTGTTACAGCTTCCTTATCAGGAAGATAGCGCTCATTTGCCACTTCAAGACGGAAACTCATCACATGCTCCTCGCCCCGCTTCGCCCCATCAACAAAGAGTACGGAGCCATACAGGTCATCAAGTTTTAATTGGAGCTCGGTCCGACTCGGATAATTCTTAGTCGCTTCCCGCAGCACGTTTTGCAATAATGCTCGTTTCGATATCGTTTCTCTTTTTAATGGTGCTTTAAGTTTGACGACAAAGGTTAATGTTTTAAATTTTTTCGTAGGTATAAAATGAATATTGTAGCCATTTTTATTAACGGTCTGTTCTACAATCAAATTCATGAAACAGCCTCCTATGTTCTGTGTTTTTACTCTTATTAAATATTCTACACATCTTTCAAACGTTCATCCATTAAAACATATTAAACTTTTTACATAATCTGATTCTATGTTGAAAGAAGTAAATTCTTTCCGACTCCACAGCGGGCTGTCCGCGAGGAACGCTCTCGTATGCGGTAACATCTGCATTAGCACCTCCTGTGCGTCGAGGCTCACCAGCCGCCCGCGGAAAGCAAGAGGTATCGGGACTGCGGACCTCCAATGAAGCAATTTTCATTTCATAAGAAAAAACTGACTTGTATGGTGGCAAGTCAGTTTATTGATTAGACGGATGGTGCTTCTTCTTCTGTTTCTGTTTTGGAAACGAGGACAGTTCGTGGTTTGCTGCCTTCGTATGGTCCAACAATGCCTCTTGCTTCCATTGCGTCGATTAACCTCGCCGCACGTGTATAGCCGATGCGGAAGCGGCGCTGGAGCATAGAAACACTTGCGCTTTGCAATTCAATGATAAGTTCCACTGCTTCTTCATACAGCTCATCATCCACCTCTTCCACCACTTCATTCGTTTCTTCTGGAATCATTTCCTCTTGATAAGACGCTTTTTGCTGGTCGATACAATGATCTACGACACGTTCTACTTCTTCATCAGAGAGAAATGCCCCTTGAACACGGACTGGTTTAGATGAGCCAACTGGCATGAACAGCATATCTCCGCGGCCTAATAATTTCTCCGCTCCGCCGGAATCGAGGATCGTCCGGGAATCCGTCTGTGAAGAGACACTAAAAGCAATTCGGGAGGGAATATTTGCTTTAATGACTCCCGTAATAACGTCTACAGAAGGTCGCTGTGTTGCAATGATGAGATGGATTCCAGCTGCACGGGCCATTTGGGCAAGTCGTGTAATTGCATCTTCCACATCATTTGAAGCAACCATCATTAGATCTGCCAGTTCATCGACAATAACAACAATATATGGCAGTTCAGCTTCTGTTTCTTCCTCCGTTGCTGTTTGATTATATTTTCTTATATATTCGTTATAGCCTTGAATATTACGAGTACCTGAATCGGAAAACAGATCATATCTCCGCTCCATTTCTGCAACAACTTTCTTTAAGGCGCGGGAGGCTTTCTTCGGATCTGTTACAACCGGCGCAAGTAAATGCGGTATTCCGTTATAAACATTCAATTCTACTTTCTTTGGATCAATCATCATCATTTTTACTTCATGGGGTTTCGTACGCATGAGAAGAGTTGTAATGATTCCATTCACACAAACACTCTTCCCGCTCCCCGTCGCCCCAGCGATCAGTAAATGCGGCATTTTACTAAGTTCTGTCATAATCGCTTCACCGGATATATCTCTTCCAAGGCCAACTAATAGTTTAGAAGACTTATCACTAAGTGTATCGTCCATCACTTCACGTAAAGAAACCATCGCTATTTCTTTATTAGGAACCTCAATTCCCACAGCAGATTTACCGGGGATCGGTGCTTCAATCCGAATATCTTTCGCCGCGAGGGCTAAAGCAATATCATCATGTAAGCTAACAATCCGGCTTACTTTTACGCCAGCTTCCGGCGAAATTTCGTATTTCGTTACAGCGGGACCTACATTTACTTTGGTGACTTTCGCTTTAACTCCGAAGCTTTGGAAGGTTTTCTCCAATTTCCTAACCGTTGCCTGTACTTGCGATTTTTCATATTGTTGACTCGTTTTCACTGGTTCACTTAAGAGTTCAATCGGCGGAAGAATATATTCAGGATTTTCACTTTCTGCCTGGGATAGTTCCGGCTCGTCTATGTCTTCCTCTTCTTCGTCTTCCTCCTTGTCTACAGCTGTAACTGATGCAGCTTTAGGCTTCTCTTCCCGGTAGCTGATCTCCGTAAAATCATTAATAAGAGGTTCTTCCTGCGCCGGGGTTGCATCCTCTATTTGCGCTTCGGAAGCATAAACCGGTTCATCCTTTTCCTTCCGATTCTCTTTATATGTCTGTAGCTTATCGCCCATATTCTTACCAAGCTTCTTCAAAGAGGTGAAAAACTTAGCTACAATGTCACCAAGTGAAACTTCGGTAATGAACAATACTCCGATAATAATGGAAAAGACGGACACAATAATTGCACCGGCATAGGAAAACAAATAATAAGTAAAAGCAAATAAAATGGCTCCAACCATCCCACCGCCCGTACGGCTTGATGGCACTTGTCCGCTTATATAGGAAATATAATTATCCCAAGTAGCGGCAAGCACGGAAGCATTCTGCCCCCCCTGTATAATTGGTTCATAGGTTTGGACATGTGTCAATAAAAGGACGCCAGCAAATAAAATATAAAACCCGACTATTTTTCTAGTAAAGTAATTTGGGTATCTACGTTTAATTAATAAAACAATTCCCGTAACTAATAAAAAGATGGACGCAACAAAATACCAAATCCCCAGGAAAAAGTGAAAGAAATATTCTAACCAGCCAGGGATAGCTCCGTCACTAATGGCACTTGCTCCACTGCCAAAAATGGCTAAAAAGATAAATAATAGGCCTAATAATTCATATTTTAATAGATTTGATTTTTTCTTAGATTTTCTTTTTCGTTTCTTTTTCGCCATTTTCTCACCTCGCACTCGAACATTTATAACCCACTGCATATTATATTAGTTGAGTTTTATAAAACCCTCACCTGATTGTTGGCAAGGGTTTGTCCGTTTAACTCATTTAATTATAGCATACTTCATCTCGTAATTTCCTATTTCAGGGAAGGTTTCCATCTATAATTTCATTGTGTTAATGCAAGGGGGCACCTGGTGAGTAATTGGCATTCAAATAATCATTCGGCTCTGTTGAAACTAATTGGGATAACTGATACTCTCCGCTTGGAAGCTTGTCGACATAGAACATTTTTCCTGCGTGGGTAATATAGGAGCGTTCCATTTGGGCTTCTTCTGGATTTGCAAATACCTCTTCTAATTGTAACGGTGTATAGAAAATCATTGTAAGATCTCACCTTCCTCACCTTTTTCCCCGATAAATTCGTTCATTTTTTCCATTGCTTCTTTTATTCCACCGACTGCATCAATCAATCCATGGGCTACTGCCTCTTTACCAACCACATTCGTACCAATATCTCTCGTTAAATTCCCTTTAGCAAACATTAATTCTTTAAAAGTATCTTCTTTGATTTTTGAATGATTCATTACAAATTGTATCACTCGATCCTGCATCTTATCCAAGTATTCAAAAGTTTGGGGGACACCAATAACAAGTCCTGTTAACCGCACTGGATGGATCGTCATCGTTGCAGTTGGCACGATAAAAGAATAATCGGTTGCGACGGCAATTGGCACGCCAATAGAATGCCCACCACCGAGCACAACAGAAACAGTTGGCTTCGATAACGATGAAATCATTTCAGCCAAGGCAAGGCCTGCCTCCACATCGCCGCCGACGGTGTTTAACAAAACGATGAGCCCCTCAATTTTTGGGTTCTGTTCAATTGCTACAAGTTGCGGGAGTAGATGTTCATATTTCGTCGTTTTATTCTGAGGTGGCAGCTGCATATGGCCTTCCACTTGACCAATGATTGTTAGGACATGAATATTCGATTCCCCAGTTTGAGCAATATTTGTTTGGCCCAGTGCTTGAATTTTCTCAACGATACTATCTGCCGGATTCTTTTGTTTCTCATCAGGGTTTAAATCTTTGTTCATAAACGGATAACCTCCACCAATTTATCATTACATATAGTATGTTCATTGGTGAAGCGTTCCATGTATTGAACACTCCAAAAACAAAGGTGCAAGTGCTCGTTTAGTTGCTGGGCGCGCTGGATCCGGACGTGGCTAACCCTGGATAACTAAATTATCACAGCATTTTTAACTTATAGTTTCTTATTTACTCCACTTTCGCACCCTGAAAATATTAAAGCAAATCATTCTAATTAAGCGTTCCTAACCTAAAGGGAGAATAAACCACAGTTGTTTTCCCATTAAAGTAAGGTGAACATGCTAATGGGAAAATAAAACTGACAGTTGCCGAGGAGGCTCAGCAGCCGCTCAGCAGGTGCGAGAGGTGTCGGGACTGCAGACCTCCAGATAGCCAAGGAATACATAACTGTTTTACACTGCGAATGTTGAGTTATTTATTTAAGGACGGGGACAATAATTGTCTTCCGCCCTTAAAAATAACTCGGGATTGCTTCATCTAATTTGAAGGTTTCATGGAGGATATTTACTGCACGTTTTAATTTCTCTTCGGGCACCAACACCCAAATCGTTGTGTGGCTGTCGGCAGCTTGTAAAATTTGAATATCATGCTTCACTAAGGCAGAGACAATTTGCGATGCTACCCCAGGTATTCCGCTCATTCCTGCGCCGACAGCGGCGATTTTTGCGCAATGTTCGGCCAGTGTTACTTGAAGATTTAGTTCTTTGAAAATGCCTTTTGCTTGTTGAAGGGTTGAATTTGGAAGGGTAAATGCCAATTGGTTTGGAGATATGTTAATGAAATCAATAGAAATTCCAGCTGCAGCCATAGCCTTAAAAATAGCTGTCATTGAATAATCCGGATTCTCTTTGCGGCTGATTTTCACTTGTGCAATATCAGCTTGATGAGCAATACCGGTTATTAGTTTGTTCTTTTCTTTTGATCCGTTTTTATCTTCTCTTAAGCTTGAGATAATTGTGCCATGGTAACGTTTATAAGTGGAACGGACATGGAGTGGAAGTTTCGCTCGCATTGCAATTTCAACTGCCTGGGGATGGATGACTTTAGCTCCTTGGTAAGCGAGATTGCATGTTTCGGTGTACGTACAGTTCTTTAGCACACGAGCAGATGTGACAAGCTTCGGATCAGCGGTCATAATCCCCTCAACGTCTGTGAAAATTTCCGCTCGGACAGCATCCGTCGCTACAGCAAGAGCTGCTGCTGTCGTATCGCTTCCTCCCCTGCCAATCGTTGTAACATCCCCCTTTTTTGTCTCCCCTTGGAAGCCAGCCACTACAATACAATCGTAAGTATCAAAAGCACGAAACAGCCGCTTTGGATTAACATGTTGAATTTTTGCATTCGTATGGTTTTCCGTTGTCATTATTCCGGCCTGTGCTCCCGTAAAAGCTGTTGCACTTATCCCAGCCTGTTTCAGTTCATTTGCGACTACGACTGCTGAAATAATTTCCCCGCAGGCTAACAAAAGGTCAAGCTCCCTATCTGAAGCATTTGTTTCGGGATAGTTTACCAATTGCAACAAAGAATCAGTTGCATATGGTGCAGGATTTTTCCCGAGGGCGGAAACGACAACGATAACTTTATAATCCGCATCAATTGCTTTTTTAACGTGGTAAAGCACATGTTTTCGGGTGTTTTCCGTCTGTAATGAAGTGCCGCCAAATTTCTGCACGAGAAGTTGCATTTCTTCACCTCTCTTTCCAATGAAATAAAAGCAGCTACTATTACTCTTCTGTAGATGTTTAAAGATGTAATTAATAGCCGCTTTGTTTATTTTTCTTTTTTAACTTCTTTCTATCACGTATTAACGGTCTGTAATATCCCCACCTTGAAACATGAGGGAAGCCCAACAGTGTGAAGTTGGGGATAAACAGTCCGTAAATCCCTGATTCGGTTCAACTAACATTCAGTGGGGAGGTAACGAATTCCCCACTGAATGAAGTTTCACTTTATAACCAGTTATTATCAACGACAGATTGAGCGATTTGAACAGTATTTAAAGCCGCGCCTTTTACTAGATTATCGGAGACAATCCATAAATGGAAACCATTTGCCTTATCCGGATCTTTCCGTACACGACCTACAAATACTTCATCTTTATCAGCTGATGATAACGGGGTCGGATAGACTTGTTTAGAAGGCTCATCCTGCAGGACAATTCCTGGAGCTGATTCGAGTACTTTCCAAAGATCCTCTACCGTCACATCATCTTTATCAATTTCAATATATACACTTTCCGCATGGGATGTGAATACCGGTAGACGGACACAGGTTGCCGCGACTGATAATTCCTGATCATGAAGAATTTTCTTCGACTCATTAATCATCTTCCACTCTTCCTGTGTGTATCCTCCATCGGAAAAGACATCAATCTGTGGCAATGCGTTAAAAGCAATTGGATAGTGCTTTTCCTCGGATCCTACCGGGAGTACGTTCGCTTCCATCTCTTTACCATTTACATATTGTTCTGTTTGCTTTTCCAGTTCGCTAATAGCATGATCACCGGCACCGGAAACGGCTTGGTAAGTTGAAACAATTATTCTTGAAAGACCAAACGTTTCTTTAATCGGGCTTAATGCAGCAACCATTTGAATCGTCGAACAATTCGGGTTAGCAATAATCCCTTTATGATCCTTAATGTCTTCTTTGTTCACTTCCGGTACAACTAAGGGCACACCTTCAGTCATCCGAAATGCACTTGTATTGTCAATGACGACTGCACCGCGCTCTACCGCTTCATTTGCTAATGCTTTCGTTACGGATCCACCTGCGGAGAAGAGGGCAATATCAACTCCATTAAAACTTTCCGGAGTTGCTTCTTCAATCGTCTTCTCTTCTCCTTTAAATTCGATTGTTTTACCCGCAGATCGTTTTGAAGCTAATACTTTTAATTCATTAATCGGAAAATTTTTTTCTTCTAATATTTGTAATATTTTCTTCCCTACAGCCCCTGTTGCACCGACTACGGCTATATTGTAAGCATTTTTTTCTGCCATTTCTCGTTACTCCCTTCGATTACTCTAAATATTTGTACTGTTAGCGTCATATTATATCATATAATTCTAGTTATACGAAATGAGAATTGGTTGAAGTTGATTTTTAGTCAATGCGAATTGGAGCGTTTCATGGAGGGACGGCCAATCGGCAACGAGGGAATTTGGTTTATTAAATGGATCATCCTGGCCAAAGGGAATAAAGAATATATTTTTAGTCGCCATTAAGCGCATTAAGTTAACTCCATTTAATCCGAGGGCATCATTTGTCGACACTCCTAAAACAACGGGAGAATCATTACGTAGCGTTGCTTTTGCAGCCATCAAGACCGCGTTGTCCGTAACCGCATTCGCCAGTTTACTCAAAGAGTTTCCTGTTAGTGGTGCAATGACCATACAGTCTAATGGGATTTTCGGACCGAATGGTTCGGCTTCCACGATGGTTGAAACAACTGTCTTACCAGTGATTTCCTCGATTTTTTTAATCTTATCCACTGCTTTACCGTGAACAGTATCGGTATGCTTGACAGCGTCTGTAATGAATGGATATACATCTGCCCCTTCTTTAACTAGCCGAGTAAGCTCTTTAAATACGAAAACATGGGAATGATGCGAACCAGTAATACCGAAACCGATTTTCTTTCCAGAAAGTGACATGTTTATCTCCTTCCTTCTATCACTTGCATAATCACATTCGCTAAAATTTTGCCAGAAGTCTTCGGAGCAACGACACCAGGGAGACTTTTGGCTAGAATTGCTTTAATTCCGCGCTTCTCAGCAAATTCAAAGTCCGTTCCACCCGGTTTCGAAGCAAGGTCGATAATAACCGTATGGGCAGGTAACTTTTCAATAGCTTCACGCTTAATAACAAGTGCAGGTATCGTATTGATTAAAAGATCACATTGGTCAAGATGGTCTGGCAGTTGCTCAAGGGGAATCGCCTGAAGGTTCATCTCTGTTATGCGGGCAAGGTCACTTAAATCCCTTGAAGCTACACTTACCTTTGCACCAAGACTTGAGAATTTATTAGCAATCGTATGACCAACACGGCCAAATCCAGTTACAATGACATTGGATGAATGAATCGTATAATCCGTATGCTCAATTGCCATCATAATTGTACCTTCAGCAGTAGGTATCGAGTTATAAATTGCGACATCATCCCGGTTAAGAAGCGGTACAAGTTCAATTCTATTATTTTCAGCCTGTTCCTTTAGAAAATCATTTGCTATTCCAGTAAACATAATTGCGGATTCCTTTAGATTTTTAAACCATTCTTCTGTCAATTGGAGCGGCTGATCGGAAAAGACCGTTTCTACATTACCTAACTCATCAGTTCCGGTAATTGGTAAAATAATTACATCCAGATCAGCGGGGTGAATCTCCGATAGATCGCTCTGTTTTAATCCTGTAAAGCTTTGTTCCAATTTATCAAACCCGATTAAAACAATTGTTACTTTTGGTAATGCTTGCAGCTGGCGGATTAATTCCAGGTAGCGAGCATCACCGCCAATTACAGCAATGAGTTGCTCCATTATTGCTACTAACCTCCAAACATCATTTTCTCTCTATAGAATATGATGATTGCGCCTTAGAGTGATTGTAGACTAGCCAATAAATGAAAAAAGGCTGATATCTTGAGATATCAGCCTTTTCCTTCCGTGAAATCCTCAGATTCCACAACAATCATATCTTCTCCAATTACTTTAATGTTTCGCCAACGAATGAGTGATTCATCTTCTTCTTTTTTTAGACCGAACCATTTATAAGACGGAATGATAAATGCTTCAATTTGTCCAGTCTGCTCATTGATCTCCAAATCTGTTTGTCCGAGCACGCCCAACTTAATCCCTTGCTTCACATCAATAATTTCCTTCCCGCTAATATCTCTAAGCCTCATGGATACCCCTCCCTATTCCAGCTTATGCAAGAAAGCAGAAAGTCATGAGAATAATGAGTTGGCAGGCTTCAATTGTTATTTGAAATTATTGCGATTGCTGGTTTTGACTTAAATACATGGTCGATTACGTTACGAACGGAGCTATGCGAAATGGCATCGATTTCTTTAATTATTTCATCTATTGACCGATGTCTTTTTAATAACAATTCATTTCTTCCATTCCTACTCATTCTGCTGCTTGTACTTTCCAAACTAAGCACAAGATTTCCCTTTAATTGTTCCTTACTATTATGTAGTTCTTTATCTGTTATTCCGTTATCAACAAGCTCAGCAATCGTATCATCAATCGTTTCCTGTAACTTTGTCAATTGTTCATTTCCTGTACCGGCATAGATTGTGAGCAGACCATCTTCAAGAAATGAAGCATGATAAGAAAATACAGAATAGGCAAGTCCCTGTGATTCGCGAACATCCTGAAACAAGCGGGAACTCATACTCCCACCTAAGACATTGTTTAATAAAATTAAGCTGTATGTAGATGAATCATTAATTGGTAAGCCTCGGTAACCAAGGCAAAGGTGAGCTTGTTCTGTATCTTTATTCTTTGTGATCGAATCTCCTACAAAAAGAGCTGTCATTTCTTCCTTTTTCTTACCCGGCCGAGTAAAGGAACCAAATCGGTCATCAATCAATTGGACAAATGATTCGTCTGCATTTCCTGCAATTGAAATGACGATATTTTCCGGAGTATACTGTTCATTCATATAGTCTCTTAGCATTGCCGGATGGAATGACTCCAATTGCTTCTCTGAACCTATAATCGGAAAACCCAGTGGGTGATTGCCAAAAGCAGCTTGTGCTAAGAAGTCATGTACAATATCATCTGGCGTATCTTCATACATTTTTATCTCTTCATAAACTACTTTCTTTTCCCGTTCCATCTCTTCTTCATCGAAACTCGAGTCGAAAAACATATCTGCCAGAATTTCTAATGCGAGTTCTTTATGGGTATCAAGAACTTTTGCATAAAAACAAGTATATTCCTTGGAAGTAAAAGCATTGATCTGGCCTCCAATAGAATCAAATGCCTCTGCTATATCACGGGCAGTCCGTGTTTTTGTTCCTTTAAACAGCATGTGTTCAATAAAATGGGATATACCATTATTTTCAACTGTTTCATTACGTGAACCCGTCAACACCCAAATTCCTATCGTGACGGAACGAACAGCAGGAATTGGTTCAAGCACGATACGCAATCCGTTCTTACTCTGATGTTTCTGAATCAATATTGCTCCCCCCTGAAATGATGTCAAATTATCGTTCTGTACTTAAAAGTGTATCTAATCTGCCTAATCGGAAGTCTTTATCCTTAAGGAGCGTGATTAATTCATCTAGCCCTTCAGCAATGACTGGTGTTGGATGCATTAAAATGATTGCACCAGGATGCACGTTATCATTTACTCGATTTATCATAACAGAAACAGATGGTTTCTTCCAATCGATCGTATCTACCGTCCATAAAATTGTCTCCATTCCTTCTTCACTGGCAATCTTAACAACTTCATCTTTAAAACTTCCGCTAGGTGGTGTAAAGTAAGTTGGAGTTTCCCCTGTAATTGCAGTAAGTATTTCATTTGTCTGCTTGATCTGTGTTTCGATTTCCTGATTATTCAGGCGCGCCATATCTGGGTGATTATAAGCATGGTTTCCGACAAGATGACCTTTTTCCACAATCATTTGTACGAGTTCTGGATTCTCCCTCGCCCACTTCCCTTCAATGAAAAAATTTGCTTTCACTTGATGTTCCTGTAACGTGTTTAGGATTGCTGGAATATGCTCACTCCCCCAAGAAACATTAATCATAAATGATACCATTTGTTTTTCGGGATGTCCACGGTAAATTGGCGCTGATTCTAGATCGATTAAATCAATTTCCGGTCGTATTTGATCAAAGATAAGTAGATCCTCTTGAAATACGCCAGCTTTCTTCATCCGCTGGTAGGATTTTTCAACATTTATGTCCCTGCCGTTCCTTCCGGGAGTCTTTTTATAAACGCGGTCAATGTAGGCGTTTTGAGGTGCTTCCTTATATTCTCCTGTTGCTGCTTTTTGCTCGATCTCTAAGTATAGTTCGTCCTTTTTTAAATTCGTAACAGGCACTGCCCCATCAATAAATGGATTATAATCCAATCGAAATGCAGCAAAAAGGATAAGAATGAACACTAGTACGTTCACATATTTTTTATACTCTCGCATGCCACCGCCCCCCTGCAATCAATATATGCGGCAATAGGACAAGGTATGCGAAACAATAGAAAGGGCTATTAAAAAAAGAAACTGAAATAATTACTCAGCTTCTTTTTGTTTTCTAAGTCATTCAGAATTACTTAACGACCGAATCACTTATTTATTTGCTTTTTCTTCCCGTTCTTTTTCTTCTAATAATACTGCTTTTCTTGACAGATTAATTCGGCCTTGTCGATCAATTTCTTTCACTTTGACTAGGATTTCATCTCCGACTGAAACGACGTCTTCTACTTTATTCGTACGTTCAATTTGCAGTTCGGAAATGTGAACAAGACCATCTTTTCCTTTAAATAATTCAACAAATGCGCCAAACTTCTCAATACGTTTAACAGTACCAAGATACATTTGACCGACTTCTACTTCACGGACAATGTCCTCAATAATTTTCTTCGCCTTTTCATTCATTTGCTTATCGGTTGAAGAAATATAGACACTACCGTCCTGTTCAATGTCGATTTTCACACCAGTTTCATCGATGATTTGATTAATTTGTTTTCCGCTCGGTCCAATTACATCACGGATTTTATCCGGATTAATGGCCATCGTCATGATTTTCGGTGCAAACGGAGATAACTCTGTCTTAGGTTCTGCAATGGTTGCAAGCATGGATTCAAGAATTTGCATCCGTCCTACTTTCGCTTGTTCCATCGCTTCTTCTAATATCTCTCGGGAAAGACCGTCAATTTTAATATCCATCTGTAAAGCAGTAATTCCATTTTCTGTACCGGCAACTTTAAAGTCCATGTCACCAAGTGCATCTTCCATGCCTTGAATATCTGTTAAAATCGTATAATCTTCCCCAGATTTAACTAGACCCATCGCAATTCCGGCAACCGGAGCTTTAATCGGGACTCCAGCATCCATTAATGCTAATGTACTTGCACAAATACTCGCCTGCGAGCTTGAACCGTTAGATTCCAATACTTCGGAAACGAGACGGATTGTATATGGGAAATCATTTTCAGATGGGATCACTTTTTCAAGGGCACGTTCACCTAAGGCACCATGACCAATTTCCCTTCTACCCGGCGCGCGGATTGGACCTGTTTCCCCAACACTATATTGCGGGAAGTTATAATGATGCATAAAGCGTTTTGACTCTTCTAAATCAAGCCCGTCCAAAATTTGGACATCGCCGAGTGCACCTAATGTACAGATACTTAAAGCTTGTGTTTGTCCACGTGTAAATAGCCCTGAACCATGGGTGCGCGGTAAGATGTGAGTGCGACTGGATAATGGTCTGACTTCATCCGGTTTTCTACCATCTGGACGAATTTTCTCCTTCGTAATAAGACGACGCACTTCTTCCTTCACCATGTTTTCAAGAATGTTTTTCACTTGTTTAATGGTATCTGCTTCTGTTTCTTCATCATAAGCAGCAATTACCTCTTCTTTCACGGCTGCAATCGCATCTTCACGCTCATGCTTTTCTTTTACTTGGATTGCCGCAGTAAGCTTATCTTTTGCCTCATGTTCAATTTTTTCCGTAAGCTCTCTGTCAAGCTCAAATAAATTCACTTCGGATTTTTCGATATTCGCTTGAGAAATAATTTCTTCTTGAAATTCAACTAATCGTTTAATTTCTTCGTGACCGAACATGATTGCTTCAAGCATTACTTCTTCAGGAACTTCATCAGCACCTGCTTCAACCATGTTGACTGCATTTTTCGTTCCTGCTACGGTAAGCTCGATATCACTTTTTTCCTGTTGCTCAATAGTTGGGTTAATAATGAATTCTCCATCAACTCTTCCAACTTGAACACCTGCGATCGGTTCCTGAAATGGAATATTAGAAATAGAAAGCGCAATGGAAGAACCGATCATTGCTGCGATCTCTGAAGAACAGTCTTGATCCACACTCATCACGGTACTGATAACTTGTACTTCATTACGGTAGCCATCAGGGAAAAGTGGTCGAATTGGACGGTCAATTAGACGTGAAGCCAGAATTGCTTTTTCACTTGGTCTTCCTTCCCGCTTAATGAATCCTCCCGGGATTTTTCCGACGGCATACAACCGTTCTTCATAATTTACTGTCAAAGGAAAGAATGGCAAATCTTTCGGCTCCTTTGATCCTGTGGCAACTGCCAGTACAGATGTATCACCATAATGAATCATCGCAGCGCCACCAGCTTGTTTGGCAAGTTCACCTATTTCCACTGTAAACGTGGAACCTGAAATCTCTGTCGAAAAAACTTGTTTTTCATCTGTCATCTAGTTTGGTACTCCTTTCAATACAACATCCTTATCATTAGTATAAGCAATTCTCGCTTAAAGCTATCAGGTAATTCTTTCTTCTAGAATATACGATAGCAGTGGGAGAATCAAACGGTACGTCTAATCAGAAGCGTAATGTCAATAATATCCAGTTATATAAAACAAAACTTCATTCTAGAGGAGTTGTTGTTCTTTTCCCACGGAATTAGCTTTTGTAAATCAAGGTGTCAGTGACCGTTATTTCCTGCTTTTAACCCTTTACCATTTTTAGTCGCGGAAGTCTTACGGACTGTTACACCATAGTAAAATGTTTAAAAGAAAAAGCAGGATTTCTCCTGCTTTTCTTTAAGCTTATCGACGTAAGCCGAGTTTTTGAATTAAATCGCGGTAACGTATAATATCTTTATTACGTAGGTAGTTTAATAGGTTACGGCGTTTACCGACCATTTTAAACAGACCGCGGCGAGAATGATGGTCCTTCTTATGAACACGAAGATGTTCATTCAGTAGGTTAATCTCTTCTGTAAGTACAGCAATTTGTACTTCAGGAGAACCTGTGTCCGTATCATGGACTTTAAATTCATTAATAATTTCATTCTTACGTTCTTGTGAAATCGCCATTTGGTCCACCTCCTATAGAATTTGTATAGCCCCAATCCCCTAGCAATCGTCGGAGTTACGATTTGCCAAGCGATGGTTTATCTACATTAGTATAGCTTTAACTCCAGATAAAATCAAGTTTTTAATCAATATTTTTTACATGAACTGCTGTTTCAGACTGTAAATGTTGAGTAATTTATCGGAAATAATTGCGGATTGTTTTTTCGTCGTCGGCAAGTTGTGCGATTAGTTCTTCTTTGCCGGCAAATTTCTTCTCATCCCGAATGAACTCATGCCATTCAATCTGTAATTCTTCTCCGTATAAATCATTATTATAATCAAAGATATTCACTTCAACGGATAAATTTCCTTTATCTTCTTTGAAAGTCGGGTTCGTCCCAACACTTGCCATTCCTTCATAAATCGCATTCTTGTATCGTATTTTCACAGCATAAATACCAATCTTAGGCAGAAGTGCTTCTTCATTAATTCGTAAATTCGCCGTAGGATAGCCAAGTTCCGGGCCACCGCGCTTTGCACCTCGAATAACGGTACTTGTATATTTTAAAGGGCGTCCAAGCAACTGATTGACTGCCGCTACGTCTCCTTGTTTCAACAAGTTTCTGATCCGAGTGGAGCTGATTTTTTCATCATCCAGTGAAACTTTGTCGATAACCGTATAATCAAATTCACCTCTGGAATATTCCGCGATATTCTGCATATTTCCAGATCCTTTATGGCCAAAGCTGTAATCGAAGCCTGCAACAAGATGCTTAATATTTAATCCAATTATAAAATGATCTATGAAAGCTTGAGGACTCAATTTCGATAGTTCTTCGTTAAATTTAATAATATAGAGTCTATCAACATTCATTTGCTGAAGAATTTCTTGTTTTTCGCGAAGAGGCGTTATATATTGCACATGTTCTATCCCCTTTTTCAATATGACAGATGGGTGAGGATGAAACGTAATTACAGCACTCTCCATATTTCTTTCTTTTGCTATTTCAACCGCTTTCTTGATTAATTGCTGATGACCTTTATGTATCCCGTCAAAAAAACCAATCGCACTGACTGTTTCGGGCATGTCCACTCCAGAAAGCGTGTGTGGATAAGTTAATTCAAATGTTCTCATATCTATTCACCTACTTTTTTATCAAGCTGAAATACACGAACTGGCTTTATTTCTTGCTTACTTTTTTCATAAAGCTGATAAATGGCCAATAGTTCACCGTGGTGCACCATCAAAAACGGATTCGTCCTCGGCAATTCGTCAGGTCGAGGCAGTTTTTGGCCATGCTGTACTTTTCTCTTTACCTGTTCAGATACTTCAATGGAAGATAAATGATCAACTCCGGATAGGAGCGGTTTGAGCCATGCTGCTCGTTCCGCTTCAGTAGCGGTTTTTTCAAGCTGTTCGAATGTTACTGCTTCCTCTTTAGTAAAATTCCCAGTCTGGGTTCTTTCAAGGAATGACATATGAGCAGGATATCCTAGCCTTTTCCCAATGTCGACACAAAGTGTGCGGATATAAGTTCCCTTCGAACAAGTGACTTGGAATCGGATCGTTTGATCATTTTTATTTTGTGCTAAGCGCTTAATGGAATATATCTCAATATTACGTATTGGTCGCTCGACTTCTTTATTTGCCCTTGCATATTCATACAGCTTCTTACCGTTTACTTTAACAGCTGAATACATTGGTGGGGTTTGCTCCGTCACGCCTAAGAAGGATTTGAAGCATGTGTCAATTTCACTGGTTTCAGGAAATGCATCAACTTCCATCGTTTCAACAATTTCACCGTAGCTATCTTCTGTTTCTGTCGTTTGCCCTAACTTTAATTCGGCGATATATGTTTTCTTTGTATCTGTCAAGAACGGTACAACTTTCGTAGCTTGACCGATGCAGATAGGAAGTACACCTTCTACTTCCGGGTCAAGCGTCCCTGTATGTCCAACCTTTCTCGTCTTGTAAATTCGTCTTATCTTCATAACGCAATCATGGGAGGTCATCCCTCTTGGTTTCCATAACGGCAGAATTCCGTCCATCTCTTTCACTCCCGTTCCATACAAGCAAAAGAATCATGGAAAAATCTGACTCTGTCCACTTAACTGAGGAGTCAGATTTACCATTTATTTATTTAAATCTCGTAAAATAGTTTCAATCCGGTTTCCATACTCGTATGCTTCATCAAATTCAAAAAGAAGTTCAGGTGTCTTTCTCAGACGGATTCGTTTCCCGATTTCTGAACGGATAAATCCTTTAGCTTTCGTTAATCCAAGTAAAGTATCTTGTTTTTCTTTCTCTGAACCGAGTACAGAAATATAGATGGTAGCTTGCTGAAGATCTCCGGTGACTTCTACATCTGTAACTGTAACAAAGCCAATTCTAGGATCTTTCAGTTTCATCGTTAAAATTTCGCCTAATTCTTTTTTCATCTGTTCAGCAACCCGATTAGCACGTAATTCTGACATCATCTCACCTCATTCAGAAAATAATTAATTGCTTGAAGGAGGGTTAGCGTTCCTCAACCGTTGTAAGGGTCCGCTCCAATTCGGGATATTGATCAACAACCCGCAGCACTTGCTGAATTATTTTCTCTGCATGTACTGTACTTGCCGATACTGTCACAACGCCAAACTTTGTCCGTTGCCAGAGGTCTTGATATTCTAACTCGGCAACGGCAACATTAAAGTCTTTCGTCAATTTGGCAAATATCCTTTTTAATAAGGAACGTTTTGCTTTAAGCGAATTTCCTTCGTAAAAGAAGCACTCTATTTCAGCATAGAGGATCATGTGCGTTTAATTTCCTCCATAATAAATGCTTCGATAACGTCTCCTTCTTTAATATCATTAAAGTTCGAAATTGTAATTCCGCACTCATAGTTAGTCGCTACTTCACGTACATCATCTTTAAATCGTTTCAGTGCAGCGATCTCACCTTCGAACAGGACAACTCCATCACGGATTACTCTGACCCCAGAGTCTCTCGTAATCTTACCATCCGTAACATAGCTTCCAGCGATTGTTCCGATTCGGGAAACTTTAAATGTTTCACGAACTTCCGCTTGTCCAATAACTTTCTCTTCGAATTCAGGATCAAGCAAGCCCTTCATCGCTGCTTCGATTTCTTCAATTGCCTTATAGATGACACGATGCGTTCTTACATCGACTTTTTCTCTTTCTGCAGCGTTTTTCGCATTTACATCAGGTCTTACGTTGAAACCGATGACGATTGCATTTGAAGCAGATGCCAAAATAATATCAGACTCTGTTATCGCTCCTACTCCAGTGTGGATGATTTTTACCTTAACGCCTTCTACTTCAATTTTTTGTAGAGAAGAGGAAAGTGCTTCAGCTGAACCTTGAACATCCGCTTTAATAATAATATTTAAGTCTTTCATTTCACCTTGCTTAATTTGCTCGAATAAATCGTCAAGGCTTACTTTACTCTGTTGTCCCCGGTTTTCCACAATAAATTTCTGCTCTCGTGCCTCACCGACTTGTCTTGCTTTCTTCTCATCTTCAAATACGAGGAATTGATCCCCGGCTTGTGGTACACCGTTAAGACCGGTAATTTCCACTGGTGTAGACGGGCCAACTTGTTCAACCCGCTCCCGCATATCATTTACCATCGCGCGTACTCGACCATATGTGTTCCCGACAACGAGGGAATCACCTACATGGAGCGTTCCATTCTGGACGAGTAATGTCGCTACAGAACCTCTTCCTTTATCCAACTGCGCATCAATCACCGTACCGGATGCATTGGCATTCGGATTCGCTTTTAGTTCTTCAACTTCCGCGACGAGTAACACCATCTCAAGGAGATCATCAATACCCTCGTTTTTGATTGCTGAAATATTAACGAAAATCGTATCCCCGCCCCAGTCTTCAGGGATTAATTCGTATTCTGTTAACTCCTGCATAACGCGGTCAGGATTTGCTGATTCTTTATCCATTTTATTAACAGCAACAATAATTGGAACCTCAGCTGCTTTTGCATGGTTGATCGCTTCAACGGTCTGTGGCATTACACCGTCATCCGCAGCAACGACTAGAATTGCGATATCCGTAACTTGAGCGCCACGTGAACGCATGCTTGTGAAAGCAGCGTGGCCCGGTGTATCGAGGAAAGTGATCTTCTTCCCATTTGCTTCTACTTGATAAGCCCCGATATGCTGTGTGATCCCTCCAGCTTCTCCTGCTGTTACTTTTGTTTTTCGAATGGAGTCTAGTGTTGTTGTTTTCCCGTGGTCTACGTGTCCCATAATCGTCACAACAGCAGGTCGTTCCTGTAAGTTCTCTTCTTTCTCTTCTACGCGATATTTTTCAAAATCTGTGTCCTCTAGTACAATTTCCTTTTCTACTTCAACATTATACTCACCGCAGATTAATTCAATCGTATCATCATCAAGATCCTGGTTTTTCGTAGCCATCACACCTAAAAACATGAGTTTTTTAATGATCTCAGATTCTTTTTTGTGTAGCTTTGCTGCAAGTTCACTAACCGTTAGCGTATTATTATACGTAATCTTCTTCGGCGTTAAATCCGGTGCCGGTTGTGTCGGTTTGCTTCTTTGCTGGTCTCGTCTCTTTTGGTTTCGATTTTTATTACGGTGAGTCTTTTGCTGGCCTCTTTTTCCTGTCATTTGTTGACTCCCTTTGTTGTTATGTCTTTTATCAGAAGACTTCTGTTTCGTATCGTCTTTTTTCTGTTTTGGTTTCGACTGAGTGGTTGTCTTCTGTTTTTCTCTATCGTTAGTCGATGGATTAAACTTTTTATCAAGTGATTTCACGGTATTCTCCGAGATCGTAGACATGTGATTCGCCACTTCCACATTCATTTCTTTTAAATAGTTAATCACTTGTTTACTCGTTACTTGATTCTTTTTAGCATATTCATATACACGCATTTTAGTCATACGTTCACCCCCGAAATTAATTACCTTAGAAAACTTGGCATTCGCCAAGGCTTTACGGCGAATGCCTTAGTTGCACTTATGCAATTAAAATGGATTCATACTATCTTATCCGGCAAAGTACGAGCGGATCTTCTTAGCAAAACCTGCATCCAGTACTGCAATCGCAACTCTTTGGGATTTTCCTATCGCATTCGATAATGTTTCCCGGTCCTCTTCGGCAATAACATAAGGAACCCGGTAATACTTGCATTTATCGGTAATGCGTTTCTTCGTCTGGTCCCCTGTATCATGGGCCAGTATTACGAGCTTTGCCTTCTGGCTGCGAACATCTCGTAAAATAGCATCTTCCCCAACAGAACATTTTCCGGCCCGAAAGGCGAGACCAAGTAAATTCAAATAATTCTTCATGATTCACTTCTCACAAGTTCTCGTAATTCTTCATAGATTGCTGGTTCAACTTCAGCATTTAACGTTCGAGCAAGAACATTGGATTGTTCAGCTTTATCAATAACTTCCAATGTTCCGGTTACATATGCGCCCCTGCCGTTCTTTTTCCCTGTCGGGTCGACAAATACTTCTCCGGCTTTATTCCGTACAATACGGATCAGTTCTTTTTTTGGTCGCATTTCCCCTGTTACAACACATTTTCTTTCTGGTATTTTACGTTTTGTCGCCATTTTTTAATTCCTCCTATTCAAACAAATCGTTATCATTCATTGAATAAGATTCTTTTTCAGTTGTTTCACTATCATCTTCGAGATCATCCTCGAGCAGGCCTTCATTTTTAGCTTCAGTCTCACTCTTAATGTCGATTTTCCAGCCTGTCAGCTTGGCAGCAAGCCGAGCATTTTGCCCACGCTTACCAATTGCTAAAGATAGTTGATAATCAGGAACAATAACTGTTGTTGCTTTCTCTTCTTCGTTTACGAGCACATCAATGACCTTAGAAGGACTGAGTGCGTTCGATACGTAAACAACCGGGTCTTCTGCCCATTCGACGATATCGATTTTCTCACCCTTCAATTCATCAACTATCGCCTGGACACGCTGACCTCTTGGTCCGACACAAGCACCTACTGCATCAATCTCTTCGTTCTCCGCATAAACGGAAATTTTTGAACGGTCGCCAGCTTCCCGTGCTACTGATTTAATTTCAACGATACCATCATAAATTTCAGGTACTTCCATTTCAAATAATCGCTTCAACAAGCCTGGATGTGATCTTGAAATATAGATCTGTGGCCCTTTACTTGTATTCTCCACTTTCGTTACATATACTTTGAGACGATCATGGGTGTGATACTCTTCTGTCGGCATTTGCTCCGCTTCAGCAAGCTTTGCTTCAATCTTTCCTAAGTTTACATAAATAAAGCGGGCATCTTTACGCTGGATGATTCCAGTCATGACATCATCTTCTCGGTCGACATATTCGGAATAAATAACGCCCCGTTCTGCTTCCCTTACCCGCTGTGTTACTACCTGCTTTGCCGCCTGGGCAGCAATCCGACCGAAGTCTTTCGGTGTAACCTCTACTTCGATTACATCATCCACTTCATAATTCGGGTCGATTTCCTTTGCTTCCGCCAACGATATTTCCTGTTGGGTATCCTCTACTTCTTCTACAATCGCTTTTCTTGAAAATACTTTCATACTGCCTTTTTCTTCGTTAAGTTCAACTCGCACGTTCGTTGCAGATTGGAAATTCTTTTTATATGCTGATATTAATGCAGCTTCCAATGCTTCAATTAATATTTCTTTTTCAATGCCTTTTTCCTCTGCTAATAAATCAATCGCATCAAACAACTGACTGCTCACTTTTCATTATCCCCCTTTTTAGAACGTTACAGCTAATCTTGCTTTAGCTACCTTTTCATATGGAATCTCCACTTGTTTCTTCGTTGTTTTCACCTTGTATTCAATGGTTAGACAATCATTTTCAAAGCTGGTTAATACTCCTTCATATTCCTTTTCACCATCAATGGGTGCGTATAATGTAACATAAACATTTTTATTAATATTTGCTTCTATATCTGCTTTTGTTTTGAGCGGTCTTTCCGCACCAGGTGAAGATACTTCGAGAAAATAGGCATCTTTAATTGGATCAGTTTCGTCGAGCTTTTCACTCAGTTGCTCTGATACAAGTCCACATTCCGCGATATCGACACCACCCGGTTTATCAATATAAACGCGCAGGAACCAGTTCTTTCCTTCCTTCACATATTCAATATCAACCAGTTCTAAACCATTCTGTTCTAAAATCGGATTCACTAATTGTTCTGTTGTTTCAATAACCGAAGTCATCCGTCATCCTCCTTCTACTACCATTTATTCCTTATTATGCACAAGTTTAATCTTTTTCATTTTAAAGTAGTAAAGTGGCAATATAAAACCCTAGCCTGTCATGTAGGGGCTAGGGGCGAAGTAAGAGCATAAATTCTAAGAAGAAGGAGTGGGCTAGAAACCCACTCCTTAAAATCGTTCAATCGACACTTTCCGAAAATTATTATATCATAGCAGGAATATGTTTGCAAATAACTGGTATGTTAAAAGAGCGATAGTTGGTTCTTCTCTGCCATTCCCTCCAAGCAACCATGCTGGTCAAGATACTCAAGGACAGTCTTCGGTACTTTGCTTCGTTCATGGAAATCTTCTTTTGATAAAAATTCTCCATCTTTTCTTGCTTCCACAATATTTATGGCAGCGTTCGTACCTAAGCCGTCAACTGCATTAAATGGAGGGATTAGTGTATCTCCTTCCACAATGAATTCCGTCGCACTTGAACGGTATAAATCAACTTTTTGGAAAGAGAAACCACGCTCACACATCTCAAGCGCTACCTCAAGTACCGTTAGGAGAGATTTCTCCTTTGGTGAGGCATCATTTCCTTTTGCTGTGATTCCGTCAATTTTTTGTCTGATCGCAGATGAACCTTTAATCATGGAATCAAGGTCAAAGTCATTCGCACGGACAGTGAAATAAGCTGCATAGAAAAGGATTGGGTGATGGACTTTAAAGTATGCAATCCGAATTGCCATTAATACGTAAGCCGCTGCGTGGGCTTTAGGGAACATATACTTAATCTTTTTACATGATTCAATATACCAATCTGGCACATTATGTTTCTTCATTTCGCTAATCCATTCATCCTTCAATCCTCTTCCCTTACGAACAAATTCCATGATTGTAAAGGCAAGTGCTGGTTCGAGGCCTTTTTGCATCAGATAAACCATAATATCGTCCCGGCAACCAATTACATCGGCTAGTTCGCAAATTCCTTCATTGATTAAATCCTGAGCGTTCCCAAGCCATACATCCGTACCGTGGGACAAACCAGAAATTATCAATAGCTCTGCGAAGGTGCTTGGTTTTGTATCCTCAAGCATTTGTCGGACAAAACGAGTTCCAAATTCCGGTACTCCAAGTGTACCCGTTTTACAATTAATCTGTTCTGGAGTGACTCCAAGAGACTCTGTCCCGGAAAAGATTTTCATTACTTCCGCATCGTCGGTTGGAATATCTTGCGGATCGATTCCACTCAAGTCTTGCAGCATCCGAATCACAGTCGGATCATCATGACCAAGTATATCGAGCTTCAATAGATTTTCATCAATAGAATGGAAATCAAAATGGGTTGTCCGCCACTCACTCTTCCGGTCATCTGCTGGAAATTGAATCGGTGTAAAGTCAAAGATTTCTTTATCCTCTGGTACAACGATAATTCCGCCAGGGTGTTGCCCTGTCGTTCGTTTCACTCCAGTACAACCTTGCACGAGGCGATCGATTTCCGCTCGTTTGAATTTTAGATTCCGATCATTTGCGTATCCTTTAACGTAACCGTAAGCTGTTTTATCCGCTATCGTTCCTATCGTTCCTGCTCGGAAAACATAGTCATCCCCAAACAGCTCTTTCGTATAATTATGGGCCCTTGGTTGATAGGTTCCGGAGAAGTTCAAATCAATATCCGGTACTTTATCTCCTTTAAAGCCAAGGAACGTTTCAAACGGGATGTCTTGACCATCCTTCGTTAAATCTGTACCACATTCCGGGCAAGCTTTATCAGGTAAGTCGAAACCACTTGCAACCGAACCGTCCGTAATGAACTCACTATAATTACACTCCAGACAAACATAATGCGGAACAAGTGGGTTCACTTCCGTAATCTCTGTCATCGTTGCAACAAATGATGAACCGACAGAACCTCTGGATCCGACGAGATAACCATCATCTAAAGATTTCTTAACGAGTTTGTGGGAAATCAGGTAAATAACGGAGAAGCCGTTCCCGATAATACTATCCAACTCTTTTTCCAGGCGAGCTGTGACAATTTCGGGTAGTGGATCACCATAAATTTCTTTCGCTTTTGTATAACAAAGATCCCGCATTTCTTGTTCCGCACCTTCAATCGTCGGTGTAAATAAGCCATCTTTAATCGGTGAAATGGCCTCAAGTCCTTCTGCTAACTCTTGCGTATTTTTCACGACAATTTCATACGCTTTTTCTTCACCTAAAAACTTAAAGGCTTCAAGCATTTCTCCTGTCGTGCGCATTGGTGTATCTGGTAAAGTTTGACGATTTAACGGATTTCCGGCTTGAGAAGAAATCAATATTTGGCGGTATTGCTTATCATTCTCATTTAAATAATGCACATTCCCTGTTGCTACTACGGGTTTATTCAGTTTTCCCCCGAGTGCGACGAGTTTCTTAAGAATATCAAATATCTGAGCTTCATTTTGCACTAATTCCTTATCGATTAAATGGACATAGTTGGAAGGTGGCTGTATTTCAATGTAATCATAGAACTCCGCTACCTTCTCCGCTTCTTCTGCTGACGTCTGCATCATCTTTTCAAAGACTTCACCTTGATCGCAAGCTGTCCCGATAATTAATCCTTCGCGATTTTTCTCCAATACGGAACGCGGTATTCGGGGAACCCGGTAGAAATAATTAATATGGGCGTACGAAACTAACTTATACAAGTTTTTCAAGCCAACCTCATTCTGCGCTAAAATCGTACAATGGAAGGGACGGGAACGCTGATAGGCATCACTTTCACCCATATGATTATTCAGCTTCAGATGATTCGTAATATCTTGTTCCAATAACTGCTGCACAAATTTCCACGTTAAATAACCTGTTGCCTCCGCATCATAAATTGCGCGGTGATGCTGTGTTAATTCAATATCCATATGTTTACATAGTGTATTCAGCCGGTGGTTCTTCAATTGTGGCAGTAAAAACCTTGCAAGTTCTAGTGTATCGATAACGGGATTGGTAACTTTCCCGAGTCCAATCCTTTCAAAACCTTGATTAAGAAATCCTATATCAAAGGATGCATTATGGGCAACAAGGATATCGTTACCCATCCAATCGTTGAAATCTTTTAGCACTTGTCCTACTTCAGGCGCATCTTTAACCATGTCATCCGTAATTCCCGTTAGATTAATTGTTGTTTCCGATAGAGGATGATGCGGGTTGGCGAAAGATTCAAAGCGATCTACAACTTCTCCTTGGTGGATTCGGACGCCGGCAAGTTCAATTATCGTATCATATACTGCTGAAAGCCCTGTCGTCTCCACGTCGAAAACAACATAACTGGCATCAGAAAGCTCAATATCTGCTGAATTATAGGCGATCGGAACACCATCATCCACCACATTGGCTTCTACACCATAAAGAACTTTAATGTCATGTTTTTTACTCGCCGCATGTGCTTCGGGAAAGCCTTGTACTCCGGCATGGTCGGTTATTGCTACTGCTTTATGTCCCCATTTTGCCGCTTGAGCAACAAGTGCACCAGGTGAGACGACCGCATCCATCTGACTCATTGTAGTATGAGCATGCAGCTCAACTCGTTTTTCCTCATCAGGTGCTGTATCCATCCGCTCAGCTACTTCTACCTCTTGGATATCATTCGCCATCATAGCAAGCTCATTGGAATACATGTCCGTCTGGATGCTTCCACGGGCTTTAATCCACATACCTTTTTTAGCAGATTTGAACTTCTCTGCATCTTCGTCCCCGCGGGAAAACATCTTAATCTCTAAGGAATCGGTGTAATCCGTTGCTTTAATAATTAACAAACTACGTCCAGATCTTAGCTCTCTAATATCAGCAGAGAATACATAGCCCTGGATCGTAACTTTTCTCTCCTCTTCCTGGATGACTTCCATCGCAACTGGGTCATCTGGAATACGGTAACCTAGAAGGAGTGGTTTATTTTCATCTTCCACTTTGGTTTTATCACGCTTCGCCTTTTCTTTCACTGTATTCATGACAATTCGCTGATCCTCAAGCACTGTCTGTTCTTTGAAACGTTGAATCGCCTCAAGGTTATTGTTCACTGTCATCTCCAGCATGAATTGGGTGGCGCCAATCGCAGAAAAATAGTTTTGCATCGGTTCAAGTAATCTATTTTTGAGCGCTTGCGCTTCTGCTTCATTCCTGGCAGTTAACATAATCTTATTACCGTTAACTTGTGGTGTTTGCTGTTCTACTAATTCCTTATAAGCTGGTGATAGTGGTGGCACTTTTTGTAAGAAATCATTCCAATAACTAATTAAGTTATCTTCAGCTATGTCTGAGTTTACCGCTTCGATCGTCAGCTCCACACTTGCTATATCACGGAACGCTTCCCTTAATTTCATGCAAAAAACTTCATATACTTGATAAGGAAGGATAGAATCTACACATATGTAAAAATGCCAAACTCGTGTTTTCTTGTGAACAACTAATTTATTTAAATAACTATTTGAAAAGTGATTTGTCATATCCTGCGGTAATTCGATCTGTTCAAGCAAGATATTCATCTTCTGCTGTTTGGATAAATCCATTATTTCTCCTCCCTTTGGCTAATAATTGTTCATCCATTTTAAAACCCTTGCTTTTATTATAAAACAAGGGTTTCGTAATTTGAACTATTTAAGATTATGTTGCCTGTAAAATTGTAGTCATGTTCTATTCCAGCTCCACATCCCCTATACACCTATTGAGCAGGAAGGGTGCTATCGCTCCAGAAATATACTACGCTATCCGCGGGCTCCGCGCGGAGCCCGCGGATAGCGAGGGGTATCGGGACTGCGAACTTCCAGTAGAAAGTAATTTAATCCCATTACAGATAGTTATAGGAATAGTCGTTGGATGTCATTCCAAGTTACTACGATCATGAGTAGCATGAGTAATGCGAAGCCGACGAAGTGAAAAAGCCCTTCTTTTTCAGGTGGTACTGGTTTTCCTCGTAAGGCTTCGATCCCAACGAATAAGAGCCTGCCACCGTCAAGCGCTGGTAATGGAACCAGGTTGATAACACCTAGGTTTACACTGAGCATTGCTGTCCAGAGCAGGAAGTTCCAAAATCCGGTTTGGACAATCTGGTCTGTCGCATCGTAAATACCGACTGGTCCTGATAATAATTCAATCGATACTTGACCCGTTACTAGCATCATTAAATTAGTAAGAATAAGTTTTGTCGTCTCATACGTACGTTCAAATCCATAAGTCAGTGTTCCGAGAACTGACTTTTCATAGGCAGGATAGACACCGATTTGTCCCATATGAATCGGTTCTCCTTTTTCGTTAACAGATTCGACCTCATTAGGCGTTACCATTACTTGTTCTTCCTGACCATTACGTACAAAGGTCAATTGCAATTCACTAGCTGGGCTTTCTCTAACAATGGAAGTGAATTCCTCCCAAGTGGAAACCGGGGTATCGTTAATTCGGATCACTTCATCTCCCTCAACCATACCAGCTTCTGCTGCAGGAGAACCATCAACGATTTCTCCCATTTTCGCTTCGTTAACCGGAGTTCCCTGAGCGATACCTATAATAATGAAAATGACGATTGCCAATACAAAGTTCATCATCGGACCTGCGAATAATTGCATTGCCCGTTGTGCAGGTGTTTTCGAAGCGAATTGCCGATCATATGGAGCAATTTGCGTTTCTCTTTCATCCATAATGAAAAATGCTTTCTCATCGACATGGAATGTCAGCTTCGTATCTTCATCACCCAACTCATACCCTTCAATGATTAAATCATGATCAAGATCAACTCGTTCGACTTCGATTACCCGTGCATTCGGATGCTTGTCTTTGTTGTTGACAATAATCTTATTTACTTTGTTGTCTTCATTAAATTCAACACCGATATGATGTCCAGGTTTTAATTCAATTATTTCCGGGTCTTCACCTGCTACACGCACATATCCGCCTGCCGGAATGAGACGAATGGTGTACAATGTTTCATTCCTAGTAAAAGAGAAAACTTTTGGACCAAACCCGATTGCAAATTCTCTAGCTAGCATGCCAGCGCGTTTTGCAAATATCAAATGGCCCCATTCATGAATAAAAACAAGCAGGCCAAACATAAATATAAATGCGATGACTGTGGTCAAATGAAGCACCTCTTTCAATCTGAAATCTTTATTTACTTCCTCTAGCTATTTAGCTAAGTTTATCGTGTTTTCCTCGATTTGTACAACGGAACAATGCTATTTGTTGCCCTCTTAAATAAATTGGATCAAATGCAGGAATGGCAAAACAAAAAGTAAACTGTCAAAACGGTCGAGGATACCACCGTGGCCTGGTAGTAATTTACCAGAGTCTTTTACTCCATAATTCCGCTTGAAAGCAGATTCCACCAAATCCCCTACTTGTCCTACCATCGACGCAAAAATCGTTACAATAATAACGATTAACAACGAGTGTGGGAACGGATGTACAAGATGGAAAATTACCGCTACAATACATGCAGTGACGATTCCCCCGATAGCTCCTTCCACCGTCTTATTCGGACTAATATCCGGCCATAATTTCCGTTTTCCTAGTGCCCTCCCAACAAAATATGCTCCTGTATCCGTAGCCCAAATGATGAAGAAGGCAAATAGAATATTACTGAACCCACTCGTGCCAAGTCTTGTCTCAATCAGAAAATAAAATCCAATTCCAACATATAAGGCTGTAAGGATAACGAATCCTGCTTCATCAAATGTGAACTTATTCCTGACTAATACAGTATAAGCTAATAAAAATAAGATAATTACAGTTAACATATCTGTTATGGATAAAAATTCTATGGAAAAAAGAGTCGATTTATCCGGTAACAGTACAAGCCAGATTCCAATCGTTCCAATTAATCCTGGAATGGAAACGAGAGATATTTCCCTCATTCGCAACAATTCCATCAGGCCGATTGTCGCAAGCAAGTAGATGAACAAAATAAACGGCAAGTCGCCAATAATTACAAATGGAAGGAATACGATTAGTGCAAGAATTGCTGTTATAACCCGTTGCTTCATATAAATTTCATCACCTTAAATACCTCCGTAACGTCGTTTCCTTTTTTGATAATCTTGTATCGCTTTATTAAAAATATTCTCATCCATATCAGGCCAAAGAACATCCGTAAACCAAAATTCACTATACGCAAGCTGCCAGAGTAGGAAATTGCTAAGCCGCTTCTCACCACTTGTACGGATGAGCAAGTCGGGATCTGACAGACCATTTGTGTAAAGGTATTTCGAAAATTCTTCCTCTCCCAATGAATCAAGCGATACTTTATTCCCATCCACATCATTCATGATCTGTTTGATTGCACGCATAATTTCATATCTGCTACCATAATTCAAAGCAAAATTAAGAAGCAGTCCATCGTTTGCTTTTGTTTTGTTTATCGCGTATTGCACAGTTTTTTGAGTGTGTGCAGGAAGCGCATCAAAATTACCGATTGTTTCAATTCGAACATTGTTTGCCATTAATTCTGGAAGATAAATATGCAAAAATTCTTTAGGCAGCTTCATTAAAAAATCAATTTCCGATTTTGGACGATTCCAGTTCTCGGTAGAGAAAGCGTATAAAGTCAATACTTTCACATTGGCATCGTTAGCAGCCCGCACGACTTTCATTACTGCTTTTACGCCCTCTTTATGTCCGGCAATTCTAGGCAAGCGTCGGCTTTCTGCCCAGCGTCCATTCCCGTCCATAATAATTGCTACGTGATTCGGTATATTCTCTGATAAGTTGATGAGCTCGTCATCCTCTTGTTTATTTTTAATAAACGGTATTTTCATAGACATCTTAGGTCCTCCGAATTTCTGACTTCCTACTCCATCTGCAGAATTATTTCACTTTCATTTATATGTTTGAAGGATGCCCTTCATTACTCAACCTTTATACCCCTAAAACAGCTGCGAATTACTTTCATTCAGCGTAAATGTGTACAACTTACTTCTGGAGGTCCGCAGTCCAGACACCTCTCGCTTTCCGCAGGCGGCTGGTGAGCCTCCTCGGGCTATCGCCCTGCGGGGTCTCACCTATGCCTTTCCTCCTGCAGGAGTCTCGAGGTGTCTGGACTGCTCCGAGGAAAAGCGTGATTTGGATTACTGTTTAATATTCCAGAAGTACAATCCTTATCATAACGGAATAATTTCTTTTTAAAATAATCCTTTAGACCAGTTCAGTTGCCCGGCGGACGGTGACTCCTACGGGAATAGCACGAGTCCGAAGACCCCGCAGGAAGCGGTTTTCTTCCGAGGAGGCTGAGGCCGTGCCCGTGGAAAGCATCCGTCCGCCGGGCAACTGAACGGTAATTAGAACGCCAGCAAAATGAATGCACAAAATACTTACGCTGAATGAAAGCATTTGGCAGTTTACTTTATTTTTAGATGAGAAAGTTGAGTTTATTTGTAAATTATCCATTCATTTTTTCACTTCATGGTACACGTTACATTATAACGATAATCACAAAAAAATACAAAAGCCCCCTTATAAAAAGAGGGCTACATTGATTTTACACATTTTAGTAACAATATTAAAGTGTTAACTATAGATTATACTTCCATAATCTCATTTTCTTTTTCTTTTGTCAGCTGTTCAATTTTAGCAATGAACTGATCTGTTTCTTTTTGAACATCATCTTGGAATTTCCGTAATTCATCTTCTGTGATCTCGGAATCTTTTTCCATAGCTTTTAATTGATCGTTAGCCTCACGACGGATATTACGCACTTGAACACGGGATTCTTCCGCGAATTTACCGACGACTTTCACAAGCTCTTTCCGGCGCTCTTCCGTTAATGCTGGAATATTGATGCGGATAACATTCCCATCATTGGATGGAGAAAGCCCAAGGTTCGCTTTCTGAATGCCTTTCTCAATTTCGCCTAGTGCCGTTTTGTCATATGGTGTTACGACAAGTAAACGAGCTTCAGGTGCACCTACTGACGCAAGTTGATTAAGTGGTGTAGCTGCACCATAGTAATCAACAAAAACACTGTCTAATAGGTTAGGGTTTGCTCTTCCAGCTCGAACAGTAGCTAAGTTTCGCATAAATGCTTGTACCGCAAGTTCCATTTTTTCCTTCATTTCACTTAACACAGAATTTGCCATCACTTATTTCCCCCTTATAGTTGTTCCAATTGTCTCGCCTTGAACGACGCGTTTAATATTACCTTTTTCTGTTATGGAGAAGACGATTAAAGGAATATTATTATCCATACAGAGTGATGAAGCTGTAGAGTCCATTACTCCGAGGCCTTCATTAATCATATCCAAATAAGATAAATTATCATATTTAACAGCATCTTTATTAACTAACGGGTCAGCGGAGTAAACACCATCCACATTGTTTTTAGCCATTAGAATTACTTCTGCTTCAATTTCTGCCGCTCTTAGCGCAGCAGTAGTATCTGTTGAAAAATAAGGGTTTCCTGTACCGGCGGCAAAAATGACAACACGCTTCTTTTCCAAATGGCGAATTGCTTTTCTTCTTATGTATGGTTCTGCAACTTGGCGCATTTCAATCGATGTCTGAACTCTTGTTGGAATTCCAATCATTTCCAGTCCATCTTGCAATGCTAGTGAATTCATAACCGTTGCTAGCATACCCATGTAATCAGCCGATGCACGGTCCATCCCCATCTCACTACCGACCTTACCTCTCCAGATGTTTCCTCCACCAACAACGATTGCAACTTCTACTCCAAGTTCTGCAACCTCTTTTACTTGGCGTGCAATGGAATGGATGATTTTCGGATCAATACCGCTTCCCTGATCCCCACTCAATGCCTCTCCACTTAATTTTAACACAATTCTCTGGTACTTTGCTGTTGTCATAATAACCTCCATCGCAATACATATTATTATGATATGTTTGTTCTTTATTTATTCCGTTGTATACAACCATGGTAAAATAGGGAACAATCTCGTTCCCTATTTTACCATTGGCTTACTTTTTAATTTGGCTCATTACTTCTTCAGCAAAGTTTTCTTCACGTTTTTCCATACCTTCGCCTACTTCATAGCGCACGAAAGTTTTCACGCTTGCACCTTTGTCTGCTACATATTTCTTCACTTTAACGTCAGGATCTTTAACAAATGCTTGTTCGACAAGAACGATTTGTTCAAAGAATTTGCCAAGACGGCCTTCAACCATTTTTTCAACAATATTAGCTGGTTTACCTTCATTAAGAGCTTGTTGTTTTAGAACTTCACGCTCGTGATTTACTTCGTTCTCTGCTACATCTTCACGGTTAACATAGCGAGGGTTGATTGCTGCTACGTGCATTGCAACATCTTTTGCAACTTCTTCATCCGTTGTCCCTTCAAGAACAGTCACAACACCAATTGTTCCGCCCATATGCAAGTAAGAACCGAATGCATCGTTATCTGTTTTTTCGAAAATAGTGAAACGACGTAAAGAAATCTTCTCACCGATTGTAGAGATTGCACTGTTAATAATTGTTTCTAGTTTTTCACCATCAACCGTTGCTTCTAATGCACCTTCCACAGTTTCTGGTTTGTTAGCAAGTAATGCCTTACCAATCTTAACTAAAAGGTCTTTGAACAAATCGTTTTTCGTTACGAAGTCTGTTTCACAGTTCACTTCTAGTAAAACTGCAGTGTTGCCATCGATTTCAACATGAGTTAATCCTTCTGCTGCAATGCGGTCTGCCTTCTTGGCAGCTTGCGCCATTCCTTTTTCACGCAGGTAGTCGATTGCTTTATCAATGTCACCATCTGTTTCTTGAAGTGCTTTTTTACAATCCATCATACCTGCACCAGTTTTTTCACGTAATTCCTTAACCATCTTTGCTGTAATTGCCATTTGTAAAAATCCTCCTTTAAAGATTCCGTGTTTCTTTCTTTAAAAAAAGGTGATAAAAGGTAATTATCCTCTTATCACCCTCACTTTTCCAGAAAATTACTCTTGAGTTGAGGCTTCTGCAGTTGCTTCCGCTTCTGTTTCAGCTTTGTTATCTTCAGCTGCTGGTTCTTCGACTGGAGCTTCTACTTCTGCTGTTTCTTCACCTTGTTTCCCTTCTAAAATAGCATCAGCCATTTTTGAAGTCAATAATTTAACAGCACGAATTGCATCATCGTTAGCTGGGATTACATAGTCAATTTCATCCGGATCACAGTTTGTATCGACAATACCGATGATTGGGATGTTTAATTTATGAGCTTCAGCAATAGCAATTCGTTCTTTACGTGGGTCAATAACGAACATTGCATCTGGAAGCTTCTTCATGTCTTTAATTCCGCCTAAGAATTTCACAAGACGATCTTTTTCTTTAAGTAGCTCCCCTACTTCTTTCTTAGGAAGTACTTTAAATGTACCGTCCTCTTCCATTCTTTCAATTTCTTTCAAACGCTCGATACGTTTGCGGATTGTTTGGAAGTTCGTTAGCGTTCCACCTAGCCAGCGCTGGTTCACATAGAACATGCCGGAGCGAAGTGCTTCATCACGAACAGAGTCCTGTGCTTGTTTTTTTGTACCTACGAAAAGAAGTGTACCGCCATTTGCCGCCAATTCTCTTACATAGTTATAAGCTTCTTCAACCTTTTTCACTGTCTTTTGCAGGTCGATGATATAGATACCGTTACGTTCCGTGAAGATATATTTCTTCATTTTCGGGTTCCAACGGCGTGTCTGGTGACCGAAATGTACACCAGCTTCAAGTAATTGCTTCATTGAAATTGCTGCCATTTTAAAATTCCTCCTATAGGTTAGTTTTCCTCCGCCCCGTTCCTTTCTGCTTATAAACCATTGGCAATCTGGCACCTTATAAGCAAATCCCGAGACGTGTGTTATGACTTGTCTTGTTTCGACAAGTGTTTTACACCAGAAATTAATATACCATAACTAGGTAAAGGAAGCAAGTTTTTATTCGTCATATAACCGAATGATCAACTCTGCTTCTGTTTTCCCGCAATCAAGCGCCTTCGCAATTTCCTCGATCGTAAGTCCTTTTGCATGGAGCTGCATAACCCGGGATTCGAGAGAGGCTTCTAGTTCATATCCCGGTGCATCACCGAGCAGACGATCAACATCCGCATCTGCTTCTTCCGATTCCGGTTGATGAGCAGGTACTTGCTCTGCAGGTTGCTGACTTTCCTCTTTTTGATTCTTTTGTTCAACTGAAGATGCTTTATGATTCGTCATTAAAGCTTGTAACCGGTCATTTTCCGCTTTAATTTCCTCGAGAGAACGTTCTAGTGCTGCTGTTAATTCAGCGGAATTTGCCGTGTTTTCCAATTGCTGTCCTTTCTTTAACAACTGGAAGATTGCTACAAGCGTGATTAAATGTAATAGAAAACTAATAATCAGTAAAAATGAAACCATGACCGTTCTCCTCTACCCACTTATAATTGCCATATTGGGATTAAAAATTATCCTTCCATTAAAACAACTGCTGCACTGCAATTTCATTATTGAAAAGATTGAACTGTACGTAATGATAATTTGTAGTCATCACTCGTTTATATTTTCCAAACGTAACCGAAACATTCTGATAAATAAAGTTTCTTACAATGAGTTGCGTATCCCTGATATCCCCTATCGCTGCATTCAGCTCTGCAAGCTCGTCAGTAATTTCATTAAGCTCGCTTGTGACCTTTTCCATGGAATGTTTCTGACGCAATTTTGAAATGCGGACGTTGGGGTCGCTATCACTCTGAGTGGCAAGCTTATCCCCAAGCATTTTCAACTTTCCATGCATTTTTTCTAGCTCTATTTTCTTTTGCTTTAATGCTTGCTCTTTATCTGCTACTAGTTTATTTACTCCTAAAATAATTTCTGTTTTCGTATGAAGCTTCGTTCCAATATCTTTCGCTTCAATTGTTTTTCCGGCAGATAACGAGCCGCCAATAATATTCCCTTTTTGAGAAAATACATGTCCGCGGACAACACATTCACTATGAAGGATGGAATTTTCCACATATAAATCGTTACCTGCGAAAATCTTTGCCTGGTTAATATAACCTAGCTGGATATTCTCCTGTGCTTCCAAACGTCCCTTGTCCTGTCCTGCAATTCCTTCTGATATGTAAATTGAACCTCCAGCAATGATAGTTGCAGCTTCTACCATCCCGAAAATCTTAACATCACCGTCAGCCTTTACTGTAAAACCTGTCGGCACGTCTCCGTGGATAATAATCGTCCCAACAAAATCAAGGTTTCCAGTTTTCATTGACAATGTGTCATTCACATAATACTCAGGGAAAACTTCAATTTTCCTTCCCGTATAGCTTAACTGCCCATCCTCTGTAGCATAATAACAGTTGTCAGCCTTATTGAATAGAACGTTCTTTCCAGGCCGAATGGATTTGGCTTTACCTTGAGGAGCCTTAACTACGTGTCCCATTACATTTTTACCATCCGTCCCTACCCCGGGATGGACGAGCTTGGCAAGTTTTTCACCCCTATTTACAGAAGGAATCGTCATTATTTCCCGGAAGTTCCAGTCTTTATCCTTTTTCATTTCCTTGTTGAGATCGACTAGAAAGGTGAATTTGCCATCTTTCCCCTTCTCTGGTTTTAAGCCTCTTGCAATAACAATTGGGTAATCAATAAAGGTAGGGTCTCCTGCTAACTGGGCAAGTGCTTGAAACTGGATGCCGTACACAACTTTGTTTGCAGTCAGAAATTCCCTCCATGAAGACATATCGACTTGCAATTTTTCCTTTAATTCATAAAACGCATCGGTACAATGAACTTCTGCTAACATATCGTTATCTTTAAACCGTACACGAAAATATTTTTTTATTCTGTCCAAATTGATTACCCCCATATAATACCAAGTCATTCGATGATCTTCGTTAATATATTTTTCAATTTGAATATTGCTTTTTTATGAATCTGTGAAATTCTTGAAGTCGTCAAGTTCAATGTTTGCCCAATTTCTGTAAAGGTAAGCTCTTGATGATAAAAGAGATCGATGACTAGCTGTTCCCTTTCATTCAAACTCTTAATTCCTTCGATTAATTCCAGTTTTAATTCTTCCTGGTAAATCTCTTCTTCCGGTGTTGCGGTATTTTCATCAGGAATCATATAGCCGATTCCTTCATTAAATTCCTGGGTCGTTGTCGGCTTTTCTTCAATCGAAAGCACATTCGCAAACAAAGAATCTTTTATAACGGATTCCACTTCATCAGAGGACATATCCAACTGCTTTCCAATTTCTCTGGAAGTAGGTTTACGTTGTAATTGCTGTTCCAACTGTTCGGCTGTGCGTTCTATCTTTTTCGTCTTCTCTCTTAGTGAGCGGGGCAGCCAATCTTCCTTACGAAGTCCATCCATGATTGCTCCTTTTATCCGAAAGGAGGCATAGGTATCAAATTTAAGTTTTCGGTTAGATTCGAATTTCGTAACTGCATCGTACAGGCCGAGGAGACCAAAACTTCTAATATCATCTTTACTCACATTGTTCGGCAAGTGACTGGCAATCCGTTCTGAATGATAGTCCACCAGATACATATAATATGCAATGATTTCATTTAATACCTCGTGATGCTGATTTGCATTCCACTGCTTCCAAAGTTGTTGTTCTTCTGATGACATTCCCGAATTCATGGTACTCCACTCCTTCCTCCTAAAATTCCTGCCCGAGATCCATCCCTAAATAACGATTTCCTCACGATTCACTTTTCTAATGTTTAATTCACTAGTTGAAGGATTAAACTCAATCGTTCTTCCGATATTCCCACCGACATCTTTAGCAATGACTGGAATCTTTAACTTTTCTAATTCGCCGAGCGTTGCTTCAACATTTCGGCGACCTATCCGTAATAAATCAGAACCCGTACCGAATTTGAACATTTCCGCGCCACCAGCTATTTTAGCTTGAAGCGCCGAGTGCTTGGCTCCCATTTGCAGCAACCTTTCTACTAAATAGGGGATAGCAGTATCCGCATATTTATATGCGTTAATCGGTTTCTGTCTCGTCGCGGTCGAATCTGGCAATAAAATATGAGCTAGTCCAGCAACTTGTTTCTTCTCATCATAAATGACAATTCCTACACAAGAACCAAGCCCCAATGTTCGTATCGTATCAGGCGCCCGTACCGTATTCAAATCGGCAATGCCTACTCTGATGACTGTTCCAATTTTATTCATTTTCTTCTAGTCCTAACGCTTTAAATATTATTTGCAACGAGTCAGGATTCGGCAGCAAGAAAAAGTTCCCCTTTAACATGTTGCTTGTCCCTTGACTATTTACTTTAGAATCAATGACGATTGCATAGTCCGAAGCTTGGGAAATGTCGATTAAGCCATATGTCAAAACTGCTGCAGCCATATCAATCCCTAGATGGGGAACAGAAGGTTGCAGGTATAAATGCGTAAAATCGGATAAGGCCGAAATATAAGAACCAGTAACAATATTCCCTACTTCTTCAAGAGCTGAAAATTCTATCGATTCCTTACCTAGATCCTCTTTAAGTTTATAAGTCGGATTATTTGTCATCGTACGGATGAGCAACTCGGCTTCTTCGACGGATAAAACAAAAAACACATTACTTGGTGCATCACCATAGATACGAAATAGAATAGCGACAACTTTTTTCTCAGGACCGCCGATCAATTCCATCATTTCATCAAAAGAAACAACATTAACCGATGGGATGGTCATTTCAATCTTGCGGTTTAATAATTGGGATAGTGCGGTGACAGCATTTCCCGCTCCAATATTTCCTACTTCCCGTAGTACATCGAGTTGGAAAGTAGATAGATCCCTATATTTCATAAGGTTTCTGTCCTTCTTCTTTCACCGCTTGCGTATACTGGTCAGAAATGAGAATCTTCTTCAGGTCAAGCAGAATAAGCAATCGATCCTCAATTTTGCTCACTCCGTCAATATAATCAGCTGCTTCCGAACCGACAACCTCTGGATTTGGTTCCATTTCATCTAATGCAAGATCAATTACATCACTTGCTGTATCAACAATTAAACCGACTTCAAATCCATTCTTTTTCACAATAATGATGCGATTCTCTTCTGTCAGTTCCGTTTCAACCATTCCGAAGCGTAACCGTAAATCAATAATTGGAATAATAACACCCCGTAAATTAATAACACCTTTGACAAATTCTTCTGCACGGGGAACACGTGTGATTGGCTGGATTCTTTCAATTGCACTGACATATTCAACCGGTAAAGCATATTCTTCATCTTGTAACTGAAAAACAATGACTTTTAGATAATTCCCTGTAGAATGTTCCATGTTTTTTCATCTCCTGCTCTAGTTCTATCACAAATATTTTAGAATCTATGTTATTTTGCCGAGAAAATGTCCTACTTGATGCAAAGGTAACACTTGATCAACTAATCCTGTTTCATAAGCAGCTTTCGGCATACCATAAATAACGGAACTTTCCTCTGATTCAGATATAACAAATGCTTGCTTGTCCACTTGTTTAATCTGTTGGATGCCGCTTGCACCATCACTTCCCATCCCCGTTAAGACAACTGCTGTTTTATTCAAGTTCTTATGATTGGCTAGAGAATAGAACAGGGCATCTACGGAGGGACGATGGTTATTCACTGGCGGGTCCTTTGTTAACTTTAGCCTATATTCCGCCCCAATTTCCTCTACTACCATATGGAAATCGCCTGGTGCGATATATACGAATCGCGGCTTTATGACATCACCATCTGCCGCCTCTTTCACCTGAAGACTTGTTAGCTTATTTAATCGTTCTGCCAGCGACTTTGTAAAATGTGGAGGCATGTGTTGTACGATAAGTATCGGTGTTTGAAAGTCTCCAGGTAAATCCGAAATGATTCGTTGTAGAGCTCTTGGACCACCTGTAGATGTTCCAATAGCAATCAATGAATAATCTCGTGCTTTTCTTGTCGGTGGTAAATAAGAACTTAATAATGTCGGACTGGGATTATCTTTAATCGACCGCGCCGGTGGAATCCCTACGTCTTTTGCTGCAATTACTTTAGAAATAATTTCTTCTTGAATCGTTTCGATATTCAAGGAAATTTCCCCTGAAGGCTTCATAATAAAATCAACAGCACCATTATCTATCGCATTTATCGTATGCTCTGTGCCATAATCTGATTTGCTCGATAACATAATGACTGGTACTGGCATAGTCGTCATTATTTCCTTTAGTGCTGAAATTCCATCAAGAACTGGCATCGTAATATCCATCGTGACGACATCCGGCTTAAGTCTTCTTATTTTTTCAATTCCATCTTTACCGTTTCTTGCTGTGTCGATTACTTTAATACGATCATCGCTGTTTAATATGTCTGTAATCATCTTTCGCATAAAAGCTGAATCGTCAACAACAAGTACACGAACTCTTTCCATTAAAATTTACCTCTTAGCAGATTTTTTAATTTTTGAAGGAAAGCCCGTCCATCCGTTGCTGGAACGGCCTTCTCCTTATTCAGATAGCTTTCCGTAATTTGTTTAATTGATCGGGCAGCCGGTGCTTTCTCATTTAATATTGAAAAAGGCACTTGCTGCATAACTGCCTGCACTACATGCTTATCTTCAGGAATGATACCTAACGGATGCACATCAATTTGAAGGAACTGTTTAATAACTTGTTGCAGCTGCTTTAAAGAATTCATCTCTCCATGCGACCTGGCTCGATTTAAAATTAAGTGTAGTGGCATGCTTCCTCCATTAATCGTAATCTGTTTAATCATACTATAGGCATCCGTTATTGCAGTTGGCTCCCCTGTCGTAACTACAATACATTCGTCGGCAGCTAGAATGAAAAATAGACTCGTTTCCGTGATACCCGCACCCATATCGAAAATTATATAATCATACATCTCTGTTAACTGTTCAAACTGCTTATAGAAATAGTTCTTTTCCGTCTGTTTCATCTCTAAAAACTCACTCAGTCCTGTGCCACCTGCAATATAAGATAAACCTTGCGGACCTTGCTCGATTATTTCAGTGATTGAAAACCTTTCCGTGAACATGTCAACAATTGTATATTTAGGCTGAAGGCCGAGTAAAATATTTATATTCCCCATACCGACATCAAGATCAATTAGAACTACTTTTTTATTTCGCCGGACCAGCTCTAGGGAGAAATTTAAACCAATGTTAGACTTCCCGACTCCCCCTTTACCACTAATGAAAGCAACTGTCTTCGCTTCATGTCTCGAGTGAGATTGCTCCATTTTTATCCTTAGGTTCTTCGCCTGGTCAGTCATCTTCTTGCTCCACAATCAGATCGCTGATTAAAGTTGGAGTTGGTTTCACTAAATCATCGGGAACGTCTTGTCCATTGGTTAAGTAGGCAATGCCGATGCGGTTATTTAAGGCGATCGAAAGGATACTGCCATACTGTGTCGTTTCATCCATTTTCGTAAAGATCATTTCTGTAAGGGGTATGTCCTGAAACTGTTCAAATAAGTCCTGTACGTCTTTTGGTTTAGTGGTGAGCGCCAATACGAGATAGGTTGCAATAGATGGTACATCTTCCAACATCTCTTTAAGTTGATTGATATAAGCTTTTTCACGAAAATTCCTTCCAGCTGTATCGACAAGAATCACATCATAATCCGTAAACGTTTCAATCGCTTGCCTATAATCATCAACTTGGTAAGCAACTTCCAATGGAACATTTAAAATACGGGCATACGTTTTTAATTGTTCCACCGCGGCAATACGATACGTATCGGTTGTTATGAAAGCAACCTTCTTTTTTTCTTGTAGTATAAGCTTGGCTGCAATCTTAGCAATCGTTGTTGTTTTACCAACCCCAGTCGGCCCGACAAATTGAACAATTTGCTGTTCACCTGTGATACCTTGAAAGGACAGTCCATTCAATTCATTACGAATGACTTGTTTCAGTGCGTTCGCAATATTCGTTTCCGTCACTTCACTTCCCTCATCTGCTAAGAAGCTAATTGTCTTTTCAATAATTGCTTCAGCGAGTGTTTTTTCCACTTCCTGATCGAGAAGTTGCTGAAGCGCAAGTTGATATAATGCTGGAAGCTTCGTCTCATCTTTTGCCGCTTCCAGTTCGATTAAATTCTTTAGATTCCTAATTTCTTTAAGTACTGGTTCTATTGTTTGCAGATCAGATTGAGTTTTACTCGTTTGTTCCATTTTAATCTCTTTAGCTTCCAGCGGCTTTGAGCCACGCTTGATGGGATCTGGATCATGCGCGGCGATGACCTCAATCCTCTTCTTTTGAAACAGACCAAGGAAGCCTTTTTGTTTAATTTCTTTTGATTGAAGAATAACCGCTTCTCGGCCGAAGTCTTTTCTTATTTCATTCATCGCTTCAGGCATAGTGTCCGCTATATATTTTTTTATCTTCACGCAATATTCACCACCCCTACACTTTGCACCTGGACATCCGGTTCCAATTCGTTATAAGACAATACAACAACTTGCGGCAAGAACCGGTCAAGCAATTGTTTTAAATACATCCGGATTGCAGGCGAGCACAAAACAATTGCTGTATCTTCCTGAAGTGTCAGCTTCTCCACTTCCTGATGAATCGCTGTAATTATTTCTTGTTGTTTATCAGGTTCAAGAGATAAATAATTCCCATGCTCTGTATGCTGAATACTTTCTGCGAGCAACTTCTCCACTTTACCGGATACCGTAATGACGGTAAGAGTACGGTCGGGCTTTGCGTACTGTTCCGTCAGTTGCGCCGACAAGGATTGTCTAACATATTCCGCAAGTAATTCCGTATCATTCGTCATCTTGGAAAAGTCGGCCAATGTTTCAAATATGACCGGCAGATTACGGATGGAGACATTTTCCCGAAGCAGTTTTGCCAATACCTTTTGCACATCACCGATTGCAAGCGGCTCAGGAGTAACCTCATCAACTAAAATCGGATTCGTCTCTTTCAGGTGATCGATAAGCTGTTTCGTTTCCTCTCTACCTAGCAAGATATGGGCATGCTGTTTGATCACTTCTGTAATATGGGTTGAGACGACAGATGGCGGGTCTACAACGGTATAACCGGAAAGCTCAGCTTCATCCTTATGTTCCTCCGTAATCCATTTCGCAGGGAGACCAAAGGCCGGTTCCAACGTATCAATTCCTTCAATTCCATCGTCATCCATATCAGGTGCCATCGCTAAATAATGGTCCAGCATCAGCTCGCCTTTTGCCACTTCATTTCCTTTGATCTTCAATCGATATTCATTTGGATTCAGTTGAATATTATCTCTAATTCGCACAACAGGGATAACCATCCCAAGTTCAATTGCCAACTGTCTACGAATCATAATCACTCTTTCTAGCAAGTCTCCACCTTGATTCGCATCGGCAAGTGGGATCAGTGCATAACCGAATTCGAATTCAATCGGATCAAGGTTAATTAAATTCACAACATTTTCCGGTGTATGCAGCTTGGCACTTTCCGCCTCATCCACTTCTTCCTCATCCGGTTCATCCGGTATAGCCGGTTTTCTATCAATTATGTAAGCGGTGAAAAATAATAGACTTGCAAGTGCTGTCGTTAGAAAGAAGTTGATTGGCGTTAAACCGAGCAGGAAAACTGTTCCAGCGGCTACGTATAAAAGTTTGGGATATTGAGTGATTTGATTCACCACATCCGTACTTAAATTTTCCCCGTCACTTGCCCGGGTAACAACAATTCCAGTTGCCGTTGACATAAGGAGGGCTGGGATCTGAGTGACCAAGCCGTCACCCACTGTGAGGCTAGTAAACAATTCAACTGATTCATTTAAGGATAATCCCATCTGGAGCATCCCAATAATAATTCCAACAACGATATTAATAATAACAATGATAATTCCAGCAATTGCATCACCTTTTACGAATTTACTGGCACCGTCCATTGATCCGTGAAAATCTGCTTCCCTTTCTATCTTTTTCCGGCGTTCTTTTGATTCTTGCTCCGTAATTAGTCCGGCATTCAGGTCTGCATCAACACTCATTTGCTTACCAGGCATCGAGTCCAAAGAAAATCTAGCTGCTACTTCAGATACCCGTTCTGAACCTTTTGTAATAACTAAAAAGTTAATAATAACAAGAATAATAAAGACGACAAACCCGACAAGCGGATTACCACCAATTACAAAAGAGCCGAATGTTTCTACAACCCCTCCCGCATCACCTTCTGAAAGGATTGCTCTTGTTGTCGACACGTTTAAACCTAACCGAAACAGAGTGACTAATAGGAGAAGCGTCGGAAAAACAGAGAACTGAAGGACTTCCGTTGTGTTCATCGCCACAAGGATAACAATCAAGGAAATCGTAATATTCACAAGTATAAGTACACTTAAAACGCCACCCGGAAGCGGGATGACGAGCATCATAATAATTAAAATAACTCCAATTAGTACAGATAAATCTCTTACCTTCATTCAGTGTCTCTCCTCAAGATCTTGCTTTATTATCCATTTGATACACATATGCCAATATTTCCGCAACAGCCTGATAGAACTCTTCCGGGATTGTTTCCCCAACTTCAACGATGCTATAGAGTGATCGTGCAAGAGGTTTATCTTCTACAGTTGCTATATCATGTTGTTCGGCAATTTCTCTGATCTTCCGCGCAGTGTGATCCACACCTTTAGCAAGCACGTAAGGTGCACTTGCTTTATCTTCATCATATTTCAGAGCAATCGCAAAATGGGTCGGGTTCGTAATAACAACATCTGCTTCTGGAACTTCCGACATCATACGTCTCGTCGCCATTATGCGTTGTTTCTCTTTAATTTTCGATTTGATCAGCGGATCACCTTCCATATTCTTATACTCATCTTTAATATCTTGTTTCGACATCCGCATATTTTTTTCAAAGTCAAATCTCTGATAAAAATAATCGAGTACCGCTAAGAAAAGAAGTGCGACAGTAGCAGAGAAGCCCATTATGATCGCGACTCTTCCAAACAATGCAAGCGCACTCTCTGCATTTGTAAACATTAGCATGAGTACCTCATCTTTATACATCCAAATCACGCTGAAGGTGATGGCACCGATAAAAGTAATTTTTAAAAGTGATTTTAAAAGTTCAACTAGAGCACGAATTGAAAAAATCCGTTTCGCACCTTGAATCGGATCGATTCGCTTCAAATCGAATTTTAATGGCTCCATTGAAAACAATACACCTCTCGTTTGGAGAAGGTTGGAAGCAAACCCAGCAATTATGGCAATCAGCATGATCGGTGCAAGCATTTTCGCGGCTTCAAGTGTTGCCCCATTCAAGACCGTAGCAACTGATTCAATCGTCACATCCCAATGAATGAAGTTTGTAAATGCTTGAATGAAGAACGTCAGCATCGTTTCAAGAATAAAACCGCCAAAAATGAACAAAGCCAGGAAGCATAGTGCGAGTAATATAGCCGTATTAATATCTTGGCTTTTCGCAACCCGTCCCTTTCTCCGTTCATCTTGACGTTTTTTGGGGGTCGCTTTTTCAGTTTTTTCTCCAGCAAAAAACTGTAAATCCATTGTCAACCGCATGCTACGCACCTCCGAAAATCCTCAATAATTGCCGCATCGTTTGAAGCATCGTACCGAATAAATTCTCTACCGCAGTCATAAAAAGGGCTAAGAAAATTAAAATCGCCATAAAGCTGACAAATATTTTCAGCGGCAATCCGACAACAAATACGTTCAATTGCGGTACGGTACGTGCAATAATACCAAGCGCAATATCCACAAGAAATAGCGTGCCGACGATGGGAATAGCCATTTGAAAAGCAATAATAAACATATAATTGAATGTCTGAATAATAAATTCCGCAATCGATTCCTCATGAAGCGGAAGATAAGCATCGATTGACACGAATTCGTAACTTGTAAAAATTCCATCAATAATCAAATGGTGTCCATCCACGGCAAGTAAGAATAAGAGTGCAATCATATAAAAATATTGTCCCGTTAGCGGACTTTGTGCACCTGTTTGCGGATCAACGACATTGGCGATTGCAAAACCCATCTGGAAATCAACAAATCCCCCGGCAACTTGCAATGCCGAGACAATGATAAAAGCTATCAATCCAATCAGCAGGCCAACAAGCGCCTCTTTCACTACAAGAAAAATATATGTATGATCCAGCGTTAAGATCGATGTATCAATTGTCTGGAAAAGTATGAGCGCTAAAAAGAAACTGAATCCAATGCGGAACGGCATTGGAATCGTCCGATAAGAAAATAATGGAATAACGATAAAAAATGACAACAAACGAACAAAAACAAGTAATAATATTGGCAGTCGGTTTAAATCGATTAATTCAAGCATTGCTTACCCTACAAGTACATTTAAATTTTGAAATATATCGGCACCAAATTCCACCATCGTTGTCAACATCCATGGGCCGAAAAAAATAAGCCCGATTAAAACTGCAACGATCTTCGGAATAAAGGCTAATGTCTGTTCCTGAATTTGTGTTGTTGCCTGGAAAATACTGACTAATAATCCCACCGCAAGGGCGAGAATGAGCAGTGGACCTGCTACAAGTAAAATTGTATAGATACCACGCTCAGCAAGTGCTAAAACAAATTCGCTCGTCATATAGAACACCTTCCTCCAGTAAATTCACGCTAAAACCCTGTAAGTAACGAATGGGTGACTAAATACCAACCGTCAACAAGCACAAATAAAAGAATTTTAAAAGGTAGTGAAATCATTACCGGCGGAAGCATCATCATTCCCATGGACATTAGAATACTAGCAACTGCCATATCTATAACGAGAAATGGAATGAAAATCATGAATCCCATCTGAAAAGCAGTCTTCAGTTCACTAATTGCAAAGGCCGGAATCAATGTCGTTAAGGGAATATCTTGTATAGTTTCCGGCGGTTCAGCCTCTGAATAATTTAAAAATAACGCAAGATCTTTTTGCCGGGTGTGCTTTGACATAAATTCTTTCATGGGTACACTGGCATTCTCATAAGCTTCATCCAATGTCATTTCCTCCGCGAACAATGGGTCAAGCGCTTCTGTATAAACCTCTTGAAAGGTAGGCGCCATGACAAAGAACGATAGAAATAGTGCTAAAGCAATCAACACCTGGTTGGGCGGCATTTGCTGTGTCGCGAGGGATGTGCGAACGAATGAAAGCACAATAACAATACGTGTAAAAGAAGTCATAAGAATTAAAATCCCTGGAGCCAGTGAAAAAACCGTCAGCAATAAAATCAAGCGAACAGAAGTCGATATATTTGTGGGATCTGAACTGGAAAATATCTCAATAAATTCATTCATTTCTATCTTCCTTATTTCTTTCGATAATAGATTTTCGCGTTTTTTGCAGACGATTCAGTTCTTGATTGAACAGGCGGTTAAATTGATCCTCTTCCACCTTTTCTTTCTGATTCTTCTTTAGAATTGAAGAAAGTATATTACTAGCATCCAGTTCGCTCTCTTGTTCTTTTTTCGCTCTCATAATCTCTTCCATTAAAGTCGGATCATCAAGCTCTTCCAGTAAGGTAATATTTTCAGCAACCCCAATCAGATAAAGTTTGTTGCCTAAACGGATTAGTTGGACCGTTTTATTCTGACCAACTGGAATACCTCCAACATTTTCCAAACTCTTAATGCGATTGACGATTTTATTTCTTCTCTTTAAAAAATAGAGAAAAACATAGATTAATCCTACGACAAGCAATAACGCAAACACTAAGCGAACAATTTGAAAGAATAAGGAACCAGGTTCTTCTTGTTGCAGTAATTCGGTATTTTCATTACTTTCGTCTTCTGTCACTTGTTCTTCACAGCGTTCCGGATTTTCCAGGCATTCATCAACATATTCCGGCTCAGCATGTATATAACTGATATCCCCAAACAAGCCGCATAAGACAACTGAAAAGATAATAGAAAACGTAACGATAGGTCTCATAGACATAGACGCTTAGCTCAAAGCTTTTTGGATAGCTTCTAATACGCGGTCAGCCTGGAATGGTTTTACGATAAAATCTTTAGCCCCCGCTTGAATTGCATCAATAACCATCGCCTGTTGCCCCATAGCTGAACACATAATGATCGTAGCATCTGGATTAATACCTTTAATTTCCTTTAGCGCTGTAATTCCATCCATTTCAGGCATTGTAATATCCATCGTTACAAGATCGGGTTGTAACTCCTTATACTTTTCTACTGCTTCTTTCCCGTCCTGGGCTTCCCCAACAATTTCGTAACCATTCTTCGCTAAAATATCCTTTATCATCATACGCATAAATGCTGCATCGTCAACAATTAAAATTTTATTAGCCATTTTCTAATCCTCCTACAATAAATTTATTTAAGTTTCATTATTCGGTCGGATTGACTGATTATGTCGGTTACCCGTACACCGAAGTTCTCTTCAATAACAATAACTTCGCCTTCTGCAATCAACTTTCCATTAACTAAAATATCAACTGGTTCTCCCGCAAGTTTATCCAATTCTACAATAGAACCTTGCGATAAATCGAGAATATCCCTTATCGTTTTCTTCGTCTTTCCTAACTCCACTGTCACTTTAAGAGGGATATCGAGTAACATATCTAAGTTATTCTGCTCATTTTGTGAAAGTGGTGCAGGTTCGAATTCAGAGAACGTTGCTTGTTCGATTGCTGCACGCTCTTGATCGAATGCATTGCCAAGATATTGGGATTCGGTTGGTTGATTTTGTTTCTTTTGCACTTCCGGTTTCCGGATAGGTTCCTGTGCTTGATGTCCATCCTCAGACTTAAACGCATCTCTTGTGGGTAATTCCACAGTGCTCGTTGCAGCCGATTCTTGTTTGGCAGCGGATTGCTCTTCCGCAGTACCCGACAGCAAGTCAGCCACTAATTCCTTAGCAAAACCTAATGGAATGAGCTGCATCATGTTTGAATCGATTAAGTCACCAACAATGAGACGGAAAAATATTTTGACATAAACATCTTCTTGGAAAATCTCTTTCGCTTCCGATTCGATTGAACCTTCAATAATCTGTGGTGGAGATATATCCACTTTTTTATTGAAAACGGTAGACATGCTAGTGGCCGCTGTTCCCATCATTTGATTCATTGCTTCCTGGACAGCACTTATATATATTTCCGGAAGTGTTTCATCCGGCTCTTTCCCATCTCCACCTAGCATAATATCAGCAATGATCGCTGCATCCGTTGCTTTTATGACAAGGATGTTCCTTCCTGTGAAGCCTTTCGTATAATCAACTTGGATACTAACCGGCTGGAAAGTAAATTCTTTTGCCAATTCCTCATTTTCAATAATACTTACAGATGGAGTAGTTATTTCTACCTTCTGGTTGAGTAATGTCGATAAGGTTGTGGCAGAACTTCCAAAGGAGATATTTCCAATTTCTCCGATTGTATCAATCTCTATATCGGATAAGTAAGTATCGTTGCCGGGTTCTTGTTTATCATCCTTCTCTGTACCTATATTGAGAAGTGCATCAATTTCATCTTGAGATAACATACCATCATTCATGGGCGTTAACCCCCTTTTTAATTTCCTCTAGTACTTGAACAGCTATCTTTCTCTTCTGCTTACCCGCTTGAACATAAAATTTTGGTTCCTCGTTCACTGTAAGCAACAATGGATTTTCAATCTGCTGGTTAAGCGCGATAATATCATTTGATTGCAACTTTAAAAATTCATTGATCGAAATGGTTGTCTCCCCGAGAATCGCACGAACATCCACTTCAGCAGTTTGTAAATTATTGCTTAATTTCCGGTAGGCATTCTCATCCGGCTCTGCTGCGGTATTATCCATCCAATAATGAGCCGATAACTTGGGAATAATCGGTTCCAGCAAAGTATGTGGGATACATAGATTAATCATGCCTGTCGTTTCCCCAATTGCCGCCGACATGGATACAACGACAACTGTATCATTCGGTGCGACCATTTGGATGAATTGTGGATTTTCTTCAAACTCTTCAAGAACCGGTTCAACTTCAATCAAAGTTGACCATGCTTCTTTCAGATTATAAGTTGCCTTTTCAAATATTTGCTTCAGTAAAATAACTTCAATTTCTGTTAAACTATCCGTTTTTGAAACAGTAGTTCCTTTCCCACCTAAGGTTCGATCAAGTAGCGCATAGGCGACATTCGGATTGACTTCAATAAGCAAATTTCCCTTTAATGGCGACATGCTGTATAGATTTAATACGGTCAGCGAGGATATGGACCGGACAAATTCCTCATATGGCACCTGATCGACCGAGGTTACTGCTATATGTACATAGGTTCGTAAATGCGAAGATAGAAAAGTTGTCAGCATGCGGGCATAGTTTTCATGGATCCTGGAAATACTGCGAATCTGGTCTTTTGAAAACCGTAATGCCCGTTTGAAATCATAGACACGAATCTTCTTCTCTTCTTCTTCCTTCTTTAATTCTTCTGCATCCATTTCTCCGGATGTGATTGCCGAAAGCAACACATCAATCTCATTTTGAGACAGTATTTCTTCCATCTTGTTCCACACCTCCTTCTGAGGAGTTCTTACTGCAGTATTTTATCAATTGTGTATACATCGGTGATCGATCCTTCTGTCATTACTTCATTCAAACTATCTTTAATTGTTGCCTCGAGATCACCTAGTCCTGTTTTGAATGTTTCCACGTCCATGACAGCGAGTTCCTTAATCAGTATATTCACTAGTTGGAAATCTCGTAAACTTATTTCTTCATGAGCAGCTTTACCGTCTGTTACAATTTGAAATTGAATTCTGACAAACGTCCCGTCCTGCAGATCCGTGACGATTTCTGGTGTCTCATAAGAATATTTTACAACTTCATCAATCGTCAGCTCTTTTTCTTCATCTGCCCCTTGTACATTCAATACAACAATCAAAGCGGAAATTGCTCCGACTAATAAGACTGCGAGAGATGTGATCATAACTTTTACTAATCTACTCATTTTGGTCACCTACTTGTTTGTAAACTTCCTGCAAGCCGATTTCCTTATAAAACATTTTAATTAAGTGGAGTACTTCACCTACTGTGTTTTGGACAATTACCTTTTTGCCGTTGATTAGTGTGATTGTCGTATCTGGAAGTGCTTGAACTTGCTCAATTAGAATTACATTTAAGGCAAACGACTCGCCATTTAACTTCTTTAATTCAATCATAAATTTGGCGGGAATGACGAACCAATTAGTTTGTCATCCCCCTCCTCCTTATTATCGTTTTAGATTTACCATTTCTTGGAGAATCTCATCAGAGGTCGTAATAATTCTCGTATTCGCCTGGAAACCACGTTGGGCGGTAATCATTTCCGTAAACTCCTCCGCTAAGTCAACGTTAGACATTTCAAGGGAGTTGCTGATGATTGATGATTTACTTTGATCTGATTCTGGCGCCACGAGAGCTGCTGGTCCAGAACTTCCTGATTCTCTGTATAAATTATTTCCATCTTTAACTAATCCAGATGGATTCGAAAAATTAGCAATTGCAATTTGACCAGCATTTTGCCGTTCACCTCCAGCATCAATATATTCAACAGTACCATCTGTTAATATATTGAAGCTTTGAACATCATCTGGTATTTCAATTCGTTCGCCATCCACAGTCTGCAAATACATTCCATCAGCGTTCACAACATATCCTTGGTTATCCAGATAGAAGTTCCCTGCTCTTGTGTAAAAGGTTTCTCCATTAGCTTCAACTGCAAAATACCCATCCCCTTGAATAGAAAGGTCAAGCGGGTTATTCGTCGTTTGACGGAATCCTTGGGTATGGATATTATCAATTGTTCCTTGTTGGGAACCGAGGCCGACTTGAGAAGCGTTCTTTCCACCCCGTGTTGCTGTTGCCGCTTGTCCGGATGCTGTCGTTTGACTCATCATTTCTTGAAATGTAACCCGCCCTTTTTTAAATCCTGAAGTACTGACGTTGGCGATATTATTCCCAATAACATCTAGTTTCGTTTGAAAGTTTTTCATACCTGAAATACCTGAATACATAGAACGTAACATAATTAATTTCTCCTTTAATATGCATTATTTTTATTAAGCTATGTCAATCAGTCGATAGCTTATAGGGCTTCCTGTAAGGTCCAGCCTATTCATCAATTAAAATCGTTCCATTAATATTTGTGAAGATCCGGTTACCTGCTTCCTGCCGATCAAGCGCAGTTACAACAGTATTATTCTTTGCACTGACTAATAGAGTTGCTTCATTCAACACTACTAATGAATCAGTAATACCTTTTTGTCTTGCTTCTTGCACTTTTTCCCCTATGGTTTGCCAAAGTTCCTCTGGGATATCGATGTTCCTTTCCTTTATTCGATCAGAAGCATGTTTACTAACTTTCAATTTCTGCTGTTCTGTTAAAATATCGTTAAAAGAAACATTCGAAGTCTGCTGCTTTGCCGGAATGGATTTAGGAAAATGTAATGCTTGCTTCGGTATTTGTTGTATACGGTGATCCATAACCATTCACATCCTCTTTATCCCTATTTAATCTTCACCTTCACTTCTTACTTCTCTAACAGCGTCCGCATATACTTTATCGCCATTTTCAAGTTCAAGTATTGCCCAGCCATCTTTTTGACTGACTCCAACAACTCGACCCGTTTTCATTTTATTTTCAGTTTCTTCTTCCGAGTCTTCATTATCCAATTCGTAAGAGACAAACTTCCCAATCATATGACTGTATTCAATCACAGGTGAAACGAGTTGGCTTTGGACGAGCATTTCAATGGAACGCGACATATTCATCATCTGTTCTAAAGAAGAAAGCTGTGTCATTTGCGCCACCATTTCCTTACTATCCATCGGATCAGTTGGATCCTGTTGCTGAAGCTGTGTGATTAGAATCTTCATAAAACCCTCTTTATCAAGATCCGGCTTAGGCTCCCTTGTATTCGGTTGATTGGATAAGTAGAAGGATGGATCAACTTTATACATATCTTCACCTACACTTTCTCATTTAAAATCAATTCATCAAAAAGACTTGCAAATGTTTCATTTTCATCCTTTTCTTCCTTATGATCAGAAGTTGATTGATCATCTTGCTCATGTCCCTCCGCTTGTCCTTCTTCTTTATAAGTTGCTTGTGATTGTTGTACGAGTGTCTCATTTCTTTCAATCACAACTTGATGCGGTGCGAACATATGCCTTAATTGTTGTCCGTTTGCTTCAAGCATTTTCTTTGCAGCATTCGTTGTAACCATGATTTTTACAATCATTTCCCCATCAACCTGGGTAAAGCGTACGAGCATTTCTCCAAGGTTAGCCGGTTTTAATGTGATCGCAAGCTGTCCTTTTGGTTGCTGGAAGACTATGCTCTTCGAATCAATCAATCGGTTGAACTGTTCTATCAACGCTTTTCCTACTTGATTGTTATCCGAGTTTGACGGCAGATGGATAACCATTTGCTCCACTTGTGAAATTGGCATTTGCACAGGCTGTGCCTGAGCAGTTGTAACTGGCTGTTCTTTGTGGACTGTCATTTCGAAAGCATTACCGATCCACCGGATGATATCTGTGTTCGTCACTTTTGATTCGAGTGCATATACACTTTTTGTATGAAAATTCATCTTCTGTTGATAAAGCTTTACAAGATCCTGCCAAATTGCCGGTGTTTGGTTATTAGTTTCTCTTTTTACAAACGGCAATAATTCAGTTTGGTTACCTGCTTTTTCACTCAGTTGTTGCCAAGCCATTAAATACTCAAGAATTTTCGGAGCGACTTTTGCTACATCTTCTTGTGTCTCAATCAGCGAGAGTTTTTGTTCAATTTCCACGAACAATTCATTGACTTCCTTCTCTAGTTCCGCCATGTCAACAGGAGGATTTACTGATATGTTGTTTGTTAAGTTTGATGGTAAATCTCCTGATATTCGTGCAAAATCCGTTTCAGATACCTGCTCCATTTGCCCAGTGAATTTACCGATAAACTCTTCCCTTTTTTCTGTAGGCAATGCATGAATCAAGGTTAGAATTGTTTCAACAAGATCTGCCTTTTCATCAGTCTCCTTGACTATTTGCGGGTCATCTTCCGTTTTCTTAGTGGAAGGCTCCGTAACAGCTTTTTCCTCAACAGTTAACATTCCATCCCAAGAGACACCATCGGTTTCTTCCAGCTCATCAAGTATAGATAATAAGTCTTCTTTATCTAGCTTCGTGAAAAAGGAACGCAGCATTTCAAGTAAATCATCTTGTTCCACAGACGTCTCATCAGTCCGATTCTCCTGCTTCGTCTTTGTCAAATCTGTCAGTTTCTCGTCAAGCATGTACGTAAAATCAGAGCCATTTTGTAATTCATCCGACTCGGCAGGTGATGATCCTACTTTAGTTGGATAATCCATAAAAGCGACCCATTGCCATAACGTCATATTCGCTTCCAGTTTCTCACCCCCTTTCATGAGGTGTTCATTCATTAATTCAGCATTTTTGCAGCCAATTTAGCAGCAAGTTCTGCTTCCATCGCTTGTAAAATATCGCCTCGCGCGTCGTTCGGAAGCTCGCTTAGTATAAGCACAATCCGGTCCTCATCCATATTAGCCAGAATGGCTGCAGCACCTGAAGCTTTCATTTCTTCAAATGTTTTTGCCATATCTCTTAAGGATTTATCTATTTCCTCTGTTGTGTCTTCGTCATCTTGTTCATCAAGTCCATCTGATGAACTGATCGCTTCCTCTCGGGATGCTTCTTGTTCCATTTGATCAAGCGTTGCTTCAAGGTCAGCTATATAACTCTCCATCTGCTCCAGTTCGTCTGACTTTGTTTCCAGTTCCTCCGTTAAACGGGAAGCCTCCTTTTCCAGAGCATCCTCATCTGGACTTGTTATAAAGTTTGATATAACAGGAAGCTCGCTTCCCTTCTCCTTTGTCCAATCCACAACACTGAATCCGGCAAAGTTTAAGATGACAACGATAATCACAATAATGATGAGAAGAGGAATAATGACCGCAAATAACAGCCATAGGACAGGATTAATTTTCTTTCTTTCATTGTTCATGTTACTGGCCATTTAATTCACCTATTTTTGATTACTTAAGTATTGGTTGATTGAAATTTCATCCATAAACGCTTTTTCCAGCTTTGCTCTTCTGTCTGTTTCCTGTTGTTTTCGTTTTTCGATAATGCTTTCGAACTTCTTCACTTCAATATGCGCATCTGTTAAATGCTGTTGTTTCTGTTCCATTTGAGTTCTTGCAAATTGTACTTCTCTTTGCAAATGGATGATTGCATCATTCAGATTCTCAATATACGTAATCTGTTCTTTAATACGTTCAAGTGGTGTCTGATCTTGAATAAATTCATCATAGGATTCTTCTGCCATTTCCTTTTTCTTGAGAAGCTCGTATAGCTTTGTAGCTACTTTTTCAAAAGCTTCCTGTGAATTTAAAAATGCTTTCTGTGCAACTTTTTTCTCATTTTCTCGAACATTCAATAATTTCGTTAATGAGACGGTTTGTGACATCAGGACATTCCTCCATTAATGCTCTGGCTCATCATATCAATCGCTTCTTCTATAGTATTATCTTCCTGAACATCTTGCTTTAAAAAATGCTGGATTTTCGGATAATACGTAATAGCACGATCAATCTCTTGGTTGGAGCCTTTCTTATACGCTCCGATATGGATTAATTCACTATTTTCTTCATATGTCGCCATCAAAGAACGTATCTCACTGGCCACTTGCTTGTGCTCTGGACTTGCTATTTGGTTCATGACACGGCTGATTGATTTCAATACATTAATTGCGGGATATTGGCCGCGCTCCGCTAATTTCCGGTCCATTACAAAGTGTCCGTCTAATATCCCTCGAACAGCATCCGCGATCGGTTCATTCATATCGTCTCCGTCGACAAGAACGGTGTAAAATGCGGTAATTGCACCTAATGCATTCGTACCTGTTCGTTCCAGTAATTTGGGCAAGATGGAAAACACAGACGGGGTATATCCTTTCGTAGTCGGCGGTTCACCGACGGCAAGACCAATTTCCCGTTGCGCCATGGCAACACGGGTAACAGAATCCATTAGTAAATTAACTTGAAAACCAAGTTCCCGAAAATATTCACTAATAGCGGTAGCGGTATAAGCACCCTTAATTCGCATAAGTGCAGGCTGGTCAGATGTGGCGACAACTACGATAGATTTTGCCAAACCTTCTGGGCCTAAATCTTTTTCGATAAATTCTCGCACTTCTCTGCCCCGCTCTCCGATTAATGCAATGACATTAATATCTGCATTACTGTTTCTAGCAATCATGCCTAGTAAAGTACTTTTTCCCACACCACTTCCTGCGAATAAACCGACACGTTGACCTTTCCCCATAGTAAGCAGGGCATCAATAACTTTAACACCGACTTGATTCGCCTCATGAATCGGCGGTCTTTCTAGTGGGTTTGGTGGCGCTTGTTCCGTCAAATAACTGGACAATCCCTTAGGTAACGGAGAGCCATCAAGCGGGTTACCGAGCGAATCTACCACCGTACCTATCAACCCTCTACCCACTTTAATCGTTAAAGGTTTTCCGGTCGATTCGACTAAACATCCCGGACCAATCTCCGTCACTTCACTGTATGGCATGAGGATAATATTCTCGTTATTAAATCCTACTACCTCCGCTAGTATCGGGTTCCGTTTCTTTGTCGCAGAATGAATATAGCAGACCTCTCCTATGTTTGCTTCAGGTCCGAGTGATTCAATCATTATTCCAACAACACGCGAAACTTTACCATAGCGTTTATAAGGATCAGCATTTTCAATCGCTTGAATATAGTCTTCTACTATCATTATTCATGCTCCATTACTAATTCTTTTAAAACGTTGCGGATTGCTTCGAGCTGGGTGTCGATGGATGCATCGATTTGCCCAAAAGGATGTTCGATGATGCAACTATTTTCCGGTAACTCTTCATCTATGTATAGAGATAGTTTCGTATCTTTCTCTAGCATCCGCTTCAGTTCAGTCTTTTGCGCCAACACAGTTTCATAATTATTAGGATGAAGATAGATGGATACAACGGATTGATCGTTGATTTCCTTTAATGCCAGTCTGACAATTTCTAAGAACTTTTCAGGTGATTCGTTCAGTTTTTCACCAAGAATTTTTTCTGCTGTATGAATAGCAATGTCGGTAATGACATATTCTGTCTGCTCTAAAGTCTTTTGATAGTCAACTTTAACAAGGTCGACAATGCTGTTGGCCTTAGCTAGTAGAGATTCGTACTGTTCTATGCTTGCTTTCTTTCCCGCTTGGAAACCAGCTTCGTACCCAGCCTTCTCGGCAGTTTCCATGAGTACAGCTTTTTCTTCTTCCCAGTTTTCCCGCGCTTTGCTGATTTCCGTCTGTACTTCGGCAAGCATCGTTGCCTTCCGTTGCTCTATTTGTTCTAGCTCTTCTTCTGCTTGTTGAAGATACGCTAACACGTTTTCGGCTGCTTCTTCTGATTCTTTTTCTGACGACTGTTTTCTCATATATTCAATCGGCTTAACTTTAATTTCTCGTTTTGGAAGTTCATTTGATTCCATCGCTCTAGACAATGATGTCGTCACCCCCACCTCTCGCGATAACAATTTCACCAATATCTTCTAGTCTGCGGATTGTTGCAACGATTCGCATTTGGGCTTCTTCCACATCACGTAAACGAACTGGTCCCATATATTCCATTTCCTCTTTAAAGGTCTCCGCCATCCGTTCAGACATGTTAGTGAAAATAACACCTTTCACTTCCTCACTTGCAACCTTCAGTGCAAGACGGAGGTCATCATTTTCGACTTCTCGGATAACACGCTGAATTGCCCGGTTATCCAGAATAACGATATCTTCAAAGACAAACATACGTTTTTTAATCTCGTCAGCAAGCTCTGGATCTTGTGCTTCTAGAGTGTCGAGAATAGTTCGTTCTGTACTACGATCAACCCCATTCAGCACTTCTACTACTGCTTGGATGCCACCCGTTTGTGTATAATCCTCTGTTAATGATGCCGATAGATTATTCTCTAGCACACGCTCTACTTGAGCAATGATCTCAGGCGAAGTGGAATCCATCGTTGCGATTCTTCTTGCGACATCTGCCTGTACGTCTTGTGGCAGTTCGGAAAGAATTTGCCCCGATTGTTCCGGTTCTAGGTAAGACAGCACTAATGCAATTGTCTGAGGGTGTTCATTTTGAATAAAGTTAAGCACTTGCTGGGGATCCGCCTTTCTAGCAAAATCAAAAGGCCTTACCTGTAAGGATGAGGTAAGGCGATTGATAATAGAAGTAGCCTCCTGCTTACCAAAAGCTTTTTCAAGAACCGTTTTCGCATAACCGATACCACCCTGCGTAATATAATCCTGAGCGATTACTATTTGATGAAATTGTTCAATAACTTCTTCTTTCATTTCCGAATCCACCCGTTTAACGGAAGAAATCTCTAAGCTTAGCTTCTCGATTTCTTCTTCCGTTAAATGTTTATAAACTTGAGCGGAAACATCGGGACCTAACGAGATTAATAGAATCGCCGCTTTTTGTTTCCCGGTAAGTTTCTGTCTTGCCATGAACACTTTCCTCCTAATCCTCGCCAATCCAGCTTCTTAATAATTTAGCAAAGTCTTCCGGTTTTTCCTCGGCTATCTTCTCTAATTGCTTCCTGCGAACAACTGATTCTGATTCATCTTGTTCGGGTAAATCAGGAACCTTTTGCGTAACTTCTCTACGCGGAGCTTCTTCTTCTACTTCTACTGATTCTGGCTCAGATGCTCGTCTATTCCGTATTAGCAATCCGACTAACACCAGAATGAGTAAGAATAAAATTCCCGCAACAATATAAACCCAAGTAGGAATAGCGGCACTTTCCGCTTCTTCTATAATGGGATTACCCGAGAATTCCTGAAAGACAATGGAGAATTTATCCTCTGGGTCTACCTCGCCGTCTTCTGTGTCGATTGACGTGTTGAGAATGGAGGCAAGAATCGATGATATTCCTTCTTCTACCGCATTTTGCTCCTGTTGCGTCAGAAATTGCGGATTCTCTTCATCTCCTTCTTTCACGCGGTCGACTGCAACTTGAATACCGAGGTCACGAATTTTATAGGGACTTTCCACAATTTCTTTACGAATTCGATTAAACTCATAATTGATTGCTTCCTTATCAAACTCATAATCTCCACCTTCTCCAGCTACTGCACCTGGGTAGTTTGTCACATCATTCTCGCCACTTCCAGGGACACCACCTTCACCCGCGTCTCCCGTATAGGATTCCTGAATAGTTTCTAAACTCACCGGAAGACCTTCCATGTTTTCAATATCAACCGGTTCAACTAATTCTTCTACCCGGTTTTCCTGTGTGAAGTCGATATCTGCGGTAACCGACACAATCACGTTATTAAGCCCAACCATTGCCCCTAACATCTGCTGCAGCCTACGCTGGACATCACGCTCCACTTCTTTTTTTACGGTTTGTTGATAATCGTGGGCATTTTGAACTGCATATTGGGAATTGTTTTCAAGGTCATAGTACTCAAAATACTGATTCATGATCCCAATATTTTCTTTTGATAAATTCGGAACTGCATTTGATACTAAATGATAAAGGGCACGAATCTGATGTTCTTCAAACTGATAGCCTGGTTGCGTTTCGAGCACAATCGCTGCAGTTGTTTCCCCTGTATCCTCGCCAACAAATACAGTCTGTTCCGGCAGATTAATCATTACTTCTGCACTTTGGATGCCATCTATACTTGTAATTAAATTCGCTAATTCCGTTTGCATCGCATCTAGTTTCATCATATTAAACTCATTATCTGTAGTCCCGAAAGATGAGTTCTCACTGAAGAAAGAATAATCAATATTCCCACTACTCGGTAGCCCTTGTCCGGCAAGTTCAACAAGTAATGTATCTACTCGGTCTTCAGGCACGGTTATGGTCGTACCGCTATCCTTTAACTCATAAGGCACACTTCTTGTATCAAGTTCAGCTTTTATTTGACTCGTTTCCTGAATGGATAAATTAGAATATAATGGCACAAATCTTTCATTCGAGCTAAACATGTAAAAAGAGATGCCGATAATAACGATAAGGATGCCTGCGGCCGATCCAATGTATATCATTTGCTGTTTTGAACGATTTCTCCAAAACGCTGTAAATGACTCTTTCCATTTCAATAACTTTTCCTTCATAAAATCCTCCACCACTATACACTGCTTATCAAATAGTTACATACTATGTATATTCTTCGATAGTCGTTTTACATTATATTTGCATCCGCATTATTTCGTTATAGGCATCAATTGCTTTTTGCTGTAATTTTACCGTCGTCTCAAGTGTGATGCTCGCTTTTTGGGCGGTTATCATGACTTGATGCAAATCTTGTACTTCTCCTGAAGCGAGTTTATCTGTCATTCTATCGGATTCAACTTGCAATTCATTCAAATTCTCGATAGCACCTTTTAACGTGTTTGCAAAATTTGCTTGGGCTTCCGCCGGAGTGGCCCGATTATTCACTGCCATGTCCGGTTGTACTTTCATATGGGGATTGAGCTGAATATTCATATTACCTGCTCCTTACACTTCTATTTTCCAATTTCGAGTGCTTTCATTAGTAGTCCTTTACTTGCATTCAAAGCGGTTATGTTCGCTTCGTAAGACCTAGTGGCACTCATAAGATCAACCATTTCTTGCAATGGATCTACATTTGGCATTGCTACGTAGCCTGCTTCATCAGCATCTGGGTGATTTGGATTAAAAACCATCTTAAAAGGTGTTTCGTCTTCTGTAATTACGGAAGCTCGCACTCCTTCTGTACCATTCGCTTTATTATTTGCAGCCTGTAGATGGGAACGGAAGCTTGCTCCTTCATTTTGAAAGGAAACCATCTTCCTGCGATACGGTTCCCACTCACCATTTTCATCCACTCTGGATCTGGTCGATTCGCTGTTTGCGATATTTGATGAAACAACATCCATTCTAAGACGCTGAGCAGTTAATGCACTGCCGCTCGTATTAATGCTATGGAAGATCGACAACTTTAATTACCTCCTCTTATAACTGTTTGCAAGCTGCCAAACTTTCCGTTGATCCGATCGATCAAACCATTATAATAGATTTGGTTTTTTGCAAGTTCCGTCATTTCTTTGTCAATATCCACATTGTTCCCGTTATGCTGATACATTGTGTTTTTATTGGTAACCATTTGGTGATTCGGTCCTTTTGAACTAGAAAACGGAATATGCCGTGGGTGTGTTCGTTTCGCTTGAATTTGGCTGTTCATTTCATCACGAAGCACATGTTTAAAAACAACGTCCTGCGACTTATAACCAGGGGTGTCCGCATTTGCGATGTTGTTGGAAATCGTCCGGTTTCTAGCTGAAGCATAATCTAGCGAACTTTCCAAATTCGAAATGGTTCCGCCAAATAAATCCATACGATTTTTCCTCCTATGTCCAATTTGCTATTGGTTCGGTCAACTAATAAATTACTACTACGCATATTGTAATTTAATTCCTATAGAATGTCTATCTTTTTCATGTTTTTCTAACACAATTCGACAAAATAGTTATAAAGAACTAGAACTAAAGTATTTTTTTACTTGATTTATACCGACATTCGACAGAAATCAGATAAATAAATTCGTTTTTTTGCATAGAAATCCAATCAAAGTTCGACAACTTATTATAACACAGTTCTTTATACATGTGTCAAAAGATTTAGTTGAAACGAATTAAAACCTTTATGTACCTATAAGTAAATTTGACAAAAAATAAACAAATGGAAAACAATTCCTTCATGTTTTCCATTTGTTTATGTATAAGAAACCATAAAATCAAAATGCTGTGATACTTAGGTATCCAGGGCTAGCCACGTCCGGCTCCAGCGCCCAGCAACTATCAAACTTCACACTCCTTCAATCGATAAGTCAACATCAACTCAGAACTAAAGGAGGGCCGCTTAAATACGGGCTAAAGCCCAACAGCGACATACCCCTAAAGGGGCATGTTTCCTTCATCTCATTCCGGAGTGCTCCAGTTTGTACGTTGCTGAACGGGCGCTTGCGCCTTTGAGCATTGATTTTAACATCAACTTATCTGGAGCGTAATTTCTCAAGTTCGACTAAGAATTTATCATTTAAAACTTTAATATATGTTCCTTTCATACCTAATGAACGAGACTCGATTACTCCAGCACTTTCCAACTTACGGAGTGCGTTCACAATCACTGAACGAGTAATACCTACACGGTCGGCAATTTTACTTGCAACGAGTAGACCTTCATTACCGTTCAATTCTTCAAAGATATGGTCGATCGCTTCTAGCTCACTATAAGAAAGGGAGCTGATAGCCATTTGAACAACAGCTTTACTTCTTGCTTCCATTTCAATTTCTTCGGATTTCTCCTGGAGAATTTCCATTCCGACAACTGTTGCACCATATTCAGCCAAAAGTAAATCGTCATCATTGAAAGCATTTTCTACACGTCCGAGAATCAATGTTCCAAGGCGCTCTCCCCCACCAAGAATTGGGACAATTGTTGTCAGCCCATCTTTAAAGAGCTCTTTGTTCTCTTCAGGGAACACGGTTTGCGGACTGTTAATGTCAAGGTTTGCTGTTGTTTCATAAACATTATATAAACCTTGTGTATAATCTTCAGGAAAACGTCTTTCCTCTAGCATTTGCTTCATACGTTCATTTTCAATCTCTTGACTTACCGCAACCCCAAGAAGTTTCCCTCTTCTGCTTACGATATAGATGTTGCCACCAATTACGTCACGTAATGTAGCGGACATCTCATTGAAGTTCACTGATTTACCTGCTGTTTTTTGTAACATTGCATTAATTTTTCTTGCTCTGTCTAATAGTTTCATTAGAAATCCTCCATTTGTGTTTTATTTTATAAGATGAATTGACTTAAGTCTTTGTTCTTTACAATATTGCCTAATTTTTGATCGACATACGCCGAAGTTATTTCAATTGTTTCCATTGTAATATCTGGAGCTTCAAACAATAAATCTTCTAATAACTTCTCAAGAATAGTATGAAGTCTCCGTGCCCCGATATTATCAGTATCTTGGTTGACTTGATAAGCAACCTCCGCGAGACGCTCAATGGCATCCTCTTTAAATACTATCGTGATTTCTTCCGTTTGTAATAATGCTTCATACTGCTTTGTCAGCGCATTTGAAGGGTCTGTCAGTATCTGCTTGAAATCTTCTACTGATAGCTTCTCCAATTCCACCCGAATCGGGAATCTCCCCTGAAGTTCGGGAATTAAATCAGATGGTTTCGACATATGGAAGGCACCTGCAGCAATGAATAAAATATGGTCTGTTTTAACTGGGCCATGTTTTGTAACGACTGTGGATCCTTCAACTATCGGTAAGATATCCCGCTGGACACCTTCTCGGGAGACGTTTGCTTGCTCACTCCCGCCACCAGCTACTTTATCGATTTCATCGATAAAGATAATTCCAGTCTGTTCTGCACGCTTTGTTGCTTCCTGAGCAACCTCTTCCATATCGACAAGTTTCTGTGCTTCTTGTTGCGTTAGCACTTCCCTTGCTTCACGGACCGGCAGTTTACGCTTCTTCTTTTTCGTTGGCATAAATTGTCCGAGGGCATCTTGCATATTCATCCCCATTTGCTCCATGCCCGAACCTTGCAGCATATCAAACATGGAAGGTGGTGTCTCAACAATTTCTACCGTAACGATTTTGTCTTCCATTTCTCCAAGGGCAAGCATTCGTTCAACTTGCTCACGCTTATTCCTGATTTCTGCGTCTTTAGGATCATCTGTACCCACATCATCGCTTGCTGATTGGTTTGTGAAAAGCATTTCAAAAGGATTCTTCATCTGTGTCTGTTTCTCAGTTTGCGGAACGAGCAAATTAACCAATCGTTTATTCGCTTCCTTCTCGGCCGCTTCTTGCACATTCACAAGCTTTTCTTCTTTCACCATGCGGACGGACATTTCAACGAGATCCCGAACCATCGATTCCACATCTCTACCGACGTAACCGACTTCTGTGAATTTCGTTGCTTCAACTTTAATGAAAGGCGCTTTTACCATTTTCGCAAGCCTGCGGGCAATTTCGGTTTTACCTACACCAGTAGGGCCGATCATTAAAATATTCTTCGGCACAATTTCTTCTTTAATCGTATCGTCCAGTTGCATGCGTCGATAACGATTCCGGAGGGCAACGGCAACAGATCGTTTTGCACTCTTTTGCCCGATAACGTATTTATCCAATTGTTCAACAATTTGTCTTGGAGTAAGCTCCATTCCCATACTTTGGAAATACCTCCTATTAATTGAGTACCTCTAAGGTGAGTTGGTCATTCGTATATACATCAATTTCTCCAGCCACCTCAAGAGCAGTTCTCGCTATTTGTTCAGCAGACAAACTATTCGAGTGTCTCACAAGAGCTCTACCAGCACTTAATGCATAGTTTCCTCCTGAACCGATTGCAAGAATCCCATCGTCGGGCTCAATTACTTCTCCTGTTCCTGATACAAGGTACATACTTTCTTTATTCATAACAATCAGCATGGCTTCTAACTTCCGGAGGACCCGGTCACTGCGCCACTCTTTAGCAAGTTCGACAGCTGCTCGGGTTAAATTACCGTTATATGCATTCAAATAGCTCTCGAATTTTTCAAAAAGGGTGAAAGCATCCGCTACTGAACCTGCAAATCCAGCCAATACTTGCTCATTATATAATTTACGGATCTTTTTCGCCCGGTGTTTCATAATTACTGCATTTCCTAGTGTAACCTGACCGTCTCCACATATCGCACAACTTCCATTATGTTGAATGGCAAAAATGGTTGTAGCATGCATCTCATTTGACATCTTCTTCACCTCGCGTCCCGATTAACTATTTATCATTTGCCCGCGGATGTGTCTTCATGTAAATATCGCGCAAATGACTTTTTGTAACATGCGTATAGATTTGGGTGGAAGACAAATTTTCATGACCTAATAATTCCTGCACAGTACGCAAATCTGCCCCTTCATTCAATAGATGAGTCGCAAATGTATGACGTAATTTATGTGGATGGAGATTAATTGTTAATGCCGCTTTATCCACCATTTTATCTAAGATGAGACGAATCCCTCTTGTTGTAAGGGGCGCGCCCCTGGCATTTAAAAAAACGGCATCCGTATTACTTTTCGCCTTCTCCAACAATAATACCCGGCCCTCTGTCAAATATGTTTCGAGAGCAATCTCTGCAAATCGGCCAAAGGGTACATACCTTTCCTTTCTCCCCTTACCTCTTACTAATATCGTCCCTACAGAAAAATCGATATCCTCAAGCAGTAAGCCTTGGCATTCACTAACCCGTATCCCAGTTCCGTATAAAATTTCCAGTAATGCCTGATCACGTTGACCTAATGGGTCAGCCATATCATTTACTTCAAACAGTTTCTCCAGTTCCTCCATATATAAAAATCCGGGAACAGCGCGTTCTTGTTTTGGCAAATGAATATGAACGAAAGGATTCGTATACGTATCATCTTCCCTTTCCAAATATTTATAGAAGCTTCTCAGGGATGATATTTTTCGTGATACGGATTTTCTCGACAACGCCTGGTTAAACAATTGGGTTAAATAAACACGAACAACTTGTGGATCAACGTCCTTAAGGCTCGTTATCCCTTCTCCCTTTAAAAAATGAAAGAAGGATTGCAGATCATCTTGATAATATTCAATTGTATAAGGGGAAGCATTTTTTTCTATTTGAAGATATGCTACAAATCCTTGACTTTTTTGTACAAAATCCTCCAATTCTTCACCCCATCATTTTCCTGAATAAATAATAACATAGCCTATGTTTGAAATCAATTAATTTACCAAAATAAAAACAAAATTCAGAATCGGTCTATATTACTGTATATCAAAATAATTCGACTTATCTTTGCACTTCTAAGCCCGAATCATGCCCGCCACTAAACAATTATATGCTTAGGATAATATATAGTCAATCAAGAGTATTTTAATTTATTTTGAAAAATACAATTTGGTGAACATTTTGTGAATGATTGATTAGATAAGAGTCTAAATTTTTACCATTGTATAGTATCTCACATTTTACAAAATTAATCTAATGAAATAATAAAGATTCTTTTGTTATTATCACTATTACCATTCTATTCCTTATGTATTCATAATTTTAGCAAAAAAATAAAGCTGCTCATCGGAATGAACAGCTAGCTTTGTTCGACTTCTTTATAGTCACAGTTTGTACATTGTACTTGAGTTGCTTTTTTCACTTTCTTTTCAACCAGTAAAGATTCACACTTCGGACAAGGACGTGCGATTGGTTTGTCCCAAGATACGAAATCACATTCTGGGAATCGATCACAGCCATAGAATACTCGGCGTTTTTTCGATTTACGCTCAACAATATTTCCTTCTTTACATTTCGGACAGTCTATACCGATTTCTTTTAAGATCGGCTTCGTATTACGGCAATCCGGGAAATTCGAACACGCGATGAACGTACCGTATCTTCCCATTTTATAGACCATTTCATGGCCACATTTCTCACATTCAATACCAGCGGGTTCGTCTTTAATCTCGATTTTTTCCATTTCTTTCTCAGCGAAATCTAGACGCTTCTCAAAGTCTTTGTAGAAGTTATCAATTACTTCCACCCAGCCTGTTTTACCTTCTTCAATTGCATCCAAATCTTTTTCCATATCAGCTGTAAAATCTACATCGATTATTTCTGGGAAATACTCCTCTACAGCGTCACTTACAATTGTTCCAAGTTCTGTTGGAATGAATCTTTTATTATCAATAGACACATAGCCTCTTCGCTGAATCGTATCAAGGGTAGGTGCATAGGTAGACGGTCTACCAATCCCTAATTCTTCCATTGCACGGACGAGGCGTGCCTCTGTGTATCGCGGCGGTGGTTGTGTGAAGTGTTGCTTCGGATCAATTTCTTTTGCTTCAATCTTCATTCCTTCTTCAAGATCTGGAAGTAATTTATTTTCCACCTTTTTATTATCGTCGGTACCTTCGATATAAACTTTCATAAAGCCCTCGAACTTTATTTGGGAACCAGTTGCTCTAAATTCAACGTCATTATTTAGTAAATGAGCAGTCACAGTATCCATTACGGCAGGTGACATAAGACTTGCAATAAATCTTTCCCAAATTAGTTTGTAAAGCCGGTACTGATCATTAGAGAGTACCTCTTTTAATGAGCGGGGATCACGCATTACGGACGTCGGGCGAATTGCTTCGTGGGCATCTTGTGCTCCCGGTTTATTTGCTGAACCCTTTTGTGAACCTATAAATTTTTTTCCATACTTCTCTTCAATATAGCCTTTCGCTTCTTCTTTCGCTGTCTCAGAAATTCTGGTGGAATCTGTACGCATATAAGTGATGAGTCCTGTAATCCCGCCAGACTTCCTTCCTAAATCGATCCCTTCATAAAGCTGCTGGGCAACCATCATCGTCTTTCTTGCTCTAAAGTTCAGCTTTCTTGCAGCTTCTTGTTGCAGGGATGATGTAATAAACGGTTTAGCAGGATTCCTTTTTCGTTCCCGTTTATTTACTTTTTCTACACGGAAATAATCTTCGGTAAGTTTTTTCCGGATGTTTTGCACATCTTCTTCAGACTTTAATTCCTGCTTTTTTCCGTCCACGCCATAGAAATTACCTTCAAATGTTTCTTTTTCTTTTTGAAATAAAGCTTCAATCGTCCAATATTCCTCTGGTTTAAAGTTAACGATTTCCTTTTCTCGGTCAATGATCATTTTCAATGCGACAGATTGAACTCTTCCTGCACTTAATCCTTTTTTCACTTTCTTCCAAAGTAAAGGACTGATATTGTAACCGACGAGCCGGTCGAGTATTCGTCTTGCTTGTTGTGCGTCAACCAAATCATGATCAATTGATCGTGGGTGTTTAAATGACTCTTTAATTGCGTCTTTTGTAATTTCATTGAACACAACACGGCAATCGGAGTCTTCATCAACTTTTAAGGCATGGGCTAGGTGCCATGCGATAGCTTCCCCTTCTCTGTCCGGGTCAGCTGCCAGGTATATTTTCTTTGCTTTTTTCGCGGCTTTGCGCAGTTCTTTTAACACTTCGCCTTTACCACGGATTGTTATATATTTGGGGGCATAGTCATTTTCCACGTCTACACCCGTTTGGCTTTTTGGCAAATCACGGACATGTCCCATTGAAGCTTTTACAGTATATTTTTTTCCTAAATATCGTTCGATTGTCTTCGCCTTTGCTGGCGACTCAACAATCACTAAGTAATCTGACATAACATTTCCTCCTAAGATGAGGTTTAAAAATGAAATCTTCACTTATACTAATGACTTACAGAGCTTTTGTCAAACTTATTATCTAAAAGTACTATTTACACTTTTAAAAAATCAGCGTTTTAATGGTAAAAAAGTGACATTATAATAGAAGGAACTACATTCGCTTTTCGAGGGCCCCAGTAGAATTCCTGTGAGTTAACGCACAACTTTGTAGTTGTCTAATTGTTGTTGTGATAGCCATTCTTCTTGAATGTCACTGGCATGTTGCGTTAGTTTGGCTCCTTCTTGGATAAGGAGGTGACAGCCTTTAGTTTGAGGAATGAGGGGTGATCCTGGAACGGCGAAGACTTCTCTTCCTTGATCAAGCGCCTGTTCAACCGTTATCATCGTCCCGCTTCTTTCCATCGCTTCAATCACCAGTATGCCAAAGGATATCCCACTTATAATCCGGTTCCTCTCTGGAAAATGATGTTTCGCCGGTCGCACAAAAGGAGGATATTCACTAATAACAAGGCCGCTTCTCCTTATCTCATTAAATAATGTAATATGTTCCTTCGGGTAAATATATTCAAAGCCACCACCCAAAACAGCAATTGTTTTATGGTGATGGTCGAGTGTAAGTTGATGAGCATAGCCATCTATTCCCTTTGCCATACCACTTGCGATTACCCATTCATCCCGCACCAACGGACGAAGGATATGCTCCATTTTCGGGATTGCCTCACCAGATGGTTTGCGGGAACCGATGACACTTAATATTTTACTTTGCTTTAATAAAGATATATCCCCACAAGCATAGAGTACAAGCGGAGCATCTTTTATTTTTCTTAACATGGATGGATAGGCCTCGTCAACTATTGTAATGATCTTATATTGCTTTATCACATCAATAAAGCGTTTTTTTAATTCGGGATCTTTTAGGCGAGCATGGAGCTTATTTGCTGTGTCGATACGAAGGGAAAAATGCTGGTTTAATTCTGTTGGGGTCATTTCATAAAGCGAGGCTAGAGTTGGATCTTTCAGCATAAAACGATAAATCATTTTCCTGCTTGCTATATTCGTCAGATGGACATGAATCAATCGATAACGAATATTCTTCACTGTCCTCACATCCTTTTTATTAGTAAAGAGGGCTAAAAGCGTACTTTCAGCCCTCTTTCATTTTATTAAAGGGTTTTACACTTTTCAGCTAAGCCCTTTTCTTCCAATACTTTAATCATCGTTTCACCCATAACAGCAGGTGTGTCAGCAACAGTAATGCCACAATCTTTCATGACGCGGGTCTTCTCTTCGGCTGTACCTTTTCCGCCGGAGATGATAGCACCAGCATGTCCCATCCGTTTTCCTGGGGGTGCAGTTGCTCCACCAATAAAGCCTACTACTGGTTTCGTCATATTATCTTTTATCCATTCTGCCGCTTCTTCTTCAGCAGTTCCGCCGATTTCCCCGATCATAATCACTGCTTCCGTTTCCGGATCCTTATTAAAGGCATCAAGGACATCAATAAAGTCAGTACCATTAACTGGGTCCCCGCCAATACCAACAGCGGAAGTTTGGCCATAACCAGCCTGTGTCAGCTGATGTACTGCTTCGTAAGTAAGTGTTCCCGAACGAGAAACGACTCCGATATGGCCTTTTTTATGGATATATCCAGGCATAATTCCAATCTTTGTCTCGTCAGCTGTAATAACACCCGGACAGTTCGGGCCGATTAAACGAGTTTTCTTCCCTTCCATATAGCGCTTCACTTTTACCATATCAAGTACTGGAATATGCTCTGTAATACAGATGACTAAATCAAGTTCAGCATCCGTTGCCTCAATGATTGCGTCAGCCGCAAACGGTGCTGGTACATAGATTACAGACGCATTCGCACCTGTCGCATCAACCGCTTCCTGAACGGTGTTAAAAACAGGCACACCTTCCACTTCTGAACCACCTTTTTTCGGTGAAGTTCCTCCTACGATTTTTGTCCCGTATTCAAGCATTTGTTTCGTGTGGAATCTAGCAGTTCCACCGGTAATGCCTTGGACAATTACTTTTGTATCTTTATTAACAAATACACCCATTTAGTTTGTCCGCCCTTTCTCTATTTTCCAATTTTCATAGATTGATTTCGAATTATTTTACTAGAGAAACAATCTTCTGTGCTCCATCCGCCATAGAGCTTGCAGAAGTGATATTTAAGCCAGATTCATTTAGAATTTTCTTACCTAAATCTACGTTTGTTCCTTCTAAACGGACTACTAAAGGAATTTGCAAGCCAACTTCCTTTGTAGCAGCCACAACCCCTTCAGCGATAACATCACACTTCATAATGCCACCAAAGATATTGACAAAAATACCTTTCACATTCTCGTCAGAAAGTATGATTTTAAATGCTTCGGTAACTTTTTCAGCTGTTGCACCACCACCAACATCGAGGAAGTTAGCCGGTTCGCCGCCATAATATTTGATAATGTCCATGGTAGACATCGCAAGCCCTGCACCATTTACCATACAGCCGATATTCCCATCAAGGGAAACATAGCTCAAGTCATGTTTGCTTGCTTCGATTTCCTTTTCATCTTCTTCATCCAAGTCGCGAAGTTCTTGCACTTCCGGCTGGCGATAAAGTGCGTTTTCATCAAAATTCAGCTTAGCATCGAGTGCAAGAACATTCCCGTCACCAGTTGTAACAAGTGGATTAATCTCTGCAATCGAGCAGTCTTTTGCTACAAAAGCTTCATATAATGCAGTCATGAAACCGACCGCTTTGTTTATTAAATCATGAGGAATATTCATATTAAATGCCATACGGCGGGCTTGATAAGGCATGAGTCCTACTACCGGATCAACAACCTCATAGAAGATTTTTTCCGGTGTTGCTTCTGCGACTTCCTCAATTTCCGTACCGCCTTCTTCAGAGCCCATCATGACAACACGTGAAGTTGCTCGGTCTAAGACGACACCAATATAGTATTCTTTTTGGATATCGCAACCTTCTTCAATTAAAAGCCGTTTCACTTCCTTGCCTTCTGGTCCAGTTTGTTGTGTAACTAAAACTTTGCCTAGGATTTCCTCTGCATATGTACGAACCTCTTCCATATTTTTAGCTACTTTTACCCCTCCGGCTTTGCCTCGTCCACCCGCGTGGATTTGTGCCTTTACTACGTTAACGTCCGTTCCTAGCTTTTCAGCTGCTTCCACTGCTTCATCAACAGTATACGCAACATATCCTCTAGGAACCTTCACGCCAAATTCACGTAGTAGTTCTTTGGCTTGATACTCATGAATGTTCATCTTTCATCCTCCCAACATAATAAATGCAATTCCATTGTATAAAATTAAAACCGTTTTCACAAGAAATATGCGATAGTCGGTTAATAATCTTGCATATTTTTATCACGTATTAACGGTCTGTAATATCCCCTCATCTAAACATAAGGGAAGCTCAAAATGTCAAGGCGGGGATATACAGTCCGTAAATACCTGATTCTGTTCAACTAACATTCAGTGGGGAGGGTAAGATCCCCCACTGAATGAAGGTTCACTTTATGATTTATCAGCATATTCGCGATCTGCTTGATAAATAAATGCAAATACTTCCGCGACAACTTGATAAAGTTCTTCAGGTATCACTTCATTTACATTTAATTCAGCTAATAACTCTACAAGACTCTCATCCTCGACAATCGGTACATTATGCTCTTCTGCAAGTTTTATAATTTCTTCGGCTACATAACCTTTCCCTGCAGCACTGACAATAGGAGCGTTATGCTTATCCTGTTTATAACTCAATGAAACCGCTCTTCTTCGCTTTTCAGTCATATGCGAAAATCAACTCCCTGTCTGCTATCTGACAATTTTTCATCCATAATAGCTGGTAGGTTCTCTTTTTCTTCCAGCTTTTTAAAAGTAATGGAAGTCAAACGGTAATTTAAGTTTGCTAGATTTTCACCAAGCATATCTTTAAATAAGTTGGCAACCCCCGGGATGCCTCGTGTATTATTAAAAACCGTCAATGAAACCGACCGTTGCTGAATATTTACATCAATAACCGTTTCTTTAAGATTCCCGAGTTCCAAGTAAAAGAGGATACGACAATAATCAGGATCGATTTTGTCTTCATCATTTTTCTTTCCTTCCAGTTCAATCATCAAATCTTTAACAAGTCCGAGACGTTCAGCCGGTACTTGTAACATAGCCTGGATATTCGTAGGTGTCTCATTCACACTCTGCAATTGCAAGCCTTGAATCAAGTGCAGTAATTTAGTCTGATGCTGTGCTCCCGAATTGTCTTCACCTGACGCAAGCTGGAGAAGCAGCCCTTTTAATGTATCGTTTAGATTTCCTGGGTCTCTTTCCGTTACTAATCGATTCTCATAGTTTAACCCGAGCATGGTAATAGACTGGCGGACTTGTTCAAGAAATCTTTCCTTAGGAGCGAGGTTAAGAAATTCCACAGAATCTTTAGCTTGTTTACTGAGCGAAGTTAATAAAGATAAATTTTCTTTGCTTCCGAGCGACTGAATTCCCCGAAATACTGCTAGAACATCCTGTTCCGTCCCTCCCGCCAGTTGCCGGTCTAATAAAGGGAAAAACGTCTCATTTATGTCTTGTTGAACTTCAAAAATTAATTCTTTCGGTATCATATTCCCGGATACTTGCAATAATTTTAATTGCGGTTCCCAGCGATTTAAAAACTGTTGTACTGCACCATGGAATCGGCTTCTTTCACTATCCAAACGGTTAAACAACTGAAAGACTTCTTCTTCACTCAATCGGAACGGAAGGCTTGGACTCGTTTGCCCTTTTTCTAGCGAACTAGCCCGCATGTCTAAAAAGTTATTCCACTCCTTAACCCAGCCGGGAAAATCGACTTTTGCTGAAATTACGCCTAACCCTTGTAAAGCGCGGAATAACGTTTGGTTATCCGCAGAATTCTGAACGTTTATTTCCTTCATTAATGCTTCATTAAAGGGAAGTGGAGCCTCATTTAATCTTGTAATGTTTTCCTCTATACGTCGCGCGATATCAGTTCTTAAGGTGGATGACAAATTGTTAGCCTGTTGTAATACAACATTCAGTTGCTCTGAGACTGTCACAGTTTTACTTGTAACGAGCGACTGGAGAATTGTTTCAGTCATTGGCAATTTATTTGCGAGCATTTCCACTAATGCAGCTGTTGCATGGGTTTTATTTTTTTCACCCTTTAAGAGTTCTATTGCTTGTTGAAGTTCATTTTTATCGAAAGGAACCGAATAGCGCATAAGTAGTTGCAATAATTGCAGATTGTGCTTAGTCGTTTTTATTCCCAATTGCCTTAAAAGCTTGGACAAATCAACTTTATCATCCCTTTTCAACTGTTCACCGAGTACACGCAGCTGGAGCGAGCCAGCGGTGGAAGCCACCTGAAAATGATAGCTTCCACCAAGCACTAAACCAACTTGTAAACTTGCAATCAAACGATTTCCACCAAGTCTAATTTCCGCTTTATTTTCAGGATAAAGTTTCAATACTTCACCTTGGATGATTTGCCCAGGACGAAGGGATTGTCGCTCGGTGCGGTTAAGCTCTAATGTATTTGAATTTAGTATTTGCGACAATTGCAATGGAGAAACCTCCTTTTTAACCGATAAAGTGAAACTTCATTCAGTGGGTGTATTACAGACCGTTAATACGTGATAAAGTGAACCTTCATTCAGTGGGGGATCTTTCCCCCACTGAATGTTAGTTGAACAGAATCAGGTATTTACGGACTGTATATCCCCGCCTTGACATTTTGAGCTTCCCTTATGTTTAGATTAGGGGGTATTACAGACCGTTAATACGTGATAAATTCACGAATTGGGGCAAAGGATTTCCGGTGATAGGGAGATATGCCGTATGATTGTAATCCTTCCAGATGTTTTTTCGTTCCATAACCCATATTAGAATTAAAGTCATACATTGGAAACTCATTATGTATTTCTTTCATCAGACGATCACGTGTCACTTTAGCAAGAACACTTGCAGCCGCGATTGAAACGCTTCTCGCATCCCCTTTGATAATGGCTTCACTCGACATCTTGAGTTCGGGTAATTGGACAGCATCGATTAATACATGATTAGGCTGCTTCTCCAAACCTCGAACCGCTTCGTACATGGCGAGCTTAGTCGCCTCTAAAATGTTCATTTGATCGATTGTTTCGTTGGAGATAACTGCAATATGATAGCTGATCGCCTGTTCTTTAATAATTGCATAAAAGTAATCACGATCTTTTTCCGACAGTTGTTTGGAATCATTTAAACCGAGGAGCTTAAAATCTTGTGGTAAGATGACGGATGCCGCAACGACTGGACCAGCAAGTGGCCCTCGGCCGGCTTCATCGACTCCCGCGACAAGCTTTCGGCCGCTATTTCTTGCCTCATTTTCAAAATAACACATTTCTCTGAAGGCAATGATTTGCTGTTGTTTCTTTTCCTGTAATTTTGCATGTTTTCGAACGAGTGCTTGGACTCCTTTCCTATCATCCTGCTTTAACTGTTCGACTATTTCCTCCGTTATTTCCCCATTTTCAAACAGCTGTCTTATAACAGCTATTGATTTCTCTCTCATACATACACCTTATTTCTGTCCATCATTATTCTTCCATACTTACGTCATCCGGTGCTTCCAATGAAACCCTCCCTATTCTGCCACTGCGCAGGTCACGTAGTACTAATTCCGATACTTTATCAAAATCAACTTCGCCCCCGCTTTCCAATGCACCGCGCTTTTTACCGATACGCTCAAATATTTCAACCATGTCATCAAGGTCTGCTTCTACGCCATAACGTTCTAGTAACAAATCAGGGTATTTTCGTTGTAAAAATTTAATAACAAAGACGACGATGTCCTGTAAGGAAATCACTTGGTCTTTTATTGTGCCGATTGAGGCAAGCCGATAGCCGACAACTTGATCTTCAAATTTCGGCCACAATATTCCGGGTGTATCAAGTAACTCAAAATCCTTCTTAATCTTTATCCAGAGCTGTTGTTTCGTAATGCCGGGCCGGTCCCCTGTCTTAGCTGCTTTTCTGTTCGCCAGGCGGTTAATTAATGTCGATTTGCCGACATTTGGGATACCCAATATCATAGCCCTGTGCGGTCGGGCTTTCATTCCCTTTGCCACGAGCTGATCTATTTTCTTTTTTCCAAGTTGTTTCGCTAGCTGAACGACTTGTTTCATATCATCTCTATTACTAGCATCTACAGCGACAGCAGGAATGTTTCTTTCTTTATAATAAGTAAGCCATGCTGCAGTAACGTTAGGATCTGCGAGGTCTCGCTTCATAAGCACAACCATTTTATCCTTATTCTGCACAATTTGGTGCAACATCGGATTTTCTGATGATAAGGGGGCCCTTGCATCGAGCAACTCTATAACGAAGTCAACAAGCCTTAAATTCCCTTCAACTTCACGTCTTGCCTTTGCCATATGGCCTGGAAACCACTGTACTTGCATGGCGATCACCTACTCTCCTACAAATTGAATTCGATCAAATGGCCAGTAAATCAAACTGGTTTTTCCTACAATTTGATCCATTGAAATTAGTCCTATCATGCGACTATCGGTGGAATTTCCTCGATTATCTCCAAGCACCAATACATGCCCTTCCGGTATAACATCGTAATTGCCCGGGATTTCCTCCAAAGAGAAATCATTACGGACAGAGTCGAAGGTGTTTGCATCGCTGTCGTTTTCTCGTAAAAAGTCCTGCGCCACAGGGTCTCCATCAATATACAGTACATCATCAATTACTGCTACATGTTCGCCTGGAAGTCCTATGACTCTTTTAATGAAATCCTTTTGTGAGGATGCGTGAAATACGACGATATCAAATCGTTCCGGATCATGAAAATAATAACTAAATTTGTTTACGATCATCTGATCTCGGTCATGTAATGTTGGTAGCATCGATGGACCATCTACAATGATTGGTGCGAATAAAAACATCCGCACAATAAAGGCGAGGCCAAGTGCTACCAATAATGCTTTCGTCCATTCTACCCATTCATTTTTCTTCTTCTTTGCCATCTGTTCTCCTCCGACACTCACATTTCCTTATCCTTATTAAGTTTGAACAATAAGTATGTTCATTATAACATTGAATAAGCGACTAGAGCATTAAAAAAGGAGCTTGAACATGTGCTCAAAGCTCCTTTCTTTTTATTATTTCTGTAATTAGCGACGTTCTTTAATGCGCGCTGCTTTACCACGTAGATTACGTAGGTAGTATAACTTAGCACGGCGTACAGTACCTTTACGAGTTACTTCAATCTTGTCAACGCGTGGTGAATGTACTGGGAAAGTACGCTCAACACCTACACCGTAAGAGATTTTTCTTACTGTGAATGTTTCGCTGATACCACCGTTTTGACGTTTGATAACGACGCCTTCGAAAATCTGGATACGCTCACGTGTACCTTCAACAACTTTAACGTGAACTTTCACGGTATCTCCCGGGCGGAATTCCGGACGATCTGTACGAAGCTGATCTTTTGTAATTTCTGCAATTAATTCTTGCATTTGCTTCACTCCTTCCAAACCAATGTTCATCATTCTCTAAAGGAACAGCGGAACATCGTTTATACGTGCATAAACACAACAACTAATATAGCATAAATCCGCATAGTATTCAACACATTTCTAAAAACATTTGGATTCCCCTGTGAAATTGTAATACTGGAGGTCCGCAGTCTTGTTATTCTATTGATTTATTTTGTTTGATTTCGTCTAGAATCTGCTTTTCTTCTTCTGTAAAGAAATAGTTTTCTAGGAGGTCTGGGCGACGTTCAAGGGTGCGGTTTAGGGACTCCGTTTTTCGCCATCTTGCAATTTTCGCATGATCTCCAGAAAGTAAAACATCAGGAACCGACATGTTGCGAAATGTCGCAGGTCTTGTGTAATGGGGATGTTCTAATAACCCTGTTGAAAATGAATCTTCAACTGCAGAGATTTCATTTCCAAGCACATCAGGCAAAAGACGAACGACACTGTCAACAATAACCATCGCCCCAAGCTCGCCACCAGTCAATACATAATCTCCAATAGAAATTTCATCTGTTGCAAGCCCTGTACGAATTCTTTCATCATAGCCTTCATAATGTCCACAAATAAAAATAAGATGTTCTTCCTTCGCCAGTTCTTCTGCTTTCTGTTGCGTATAACGTTCACCTTGGGGACAGAGGAGCACAATTCGAGGCTTTGTAGCTTTGTCTTCCAGACATGCATCTACTGCATCAAATACCGGCTGCGGCGTAAGTACCATGCCAGCACCTCCGCCATAAGGATAATCATCTACTTTACGATGTTTATTCGTCGTGTAATCTCGAAAGTTAACAAGATTATACGAAAATTTATTTTTTTCCTGGGCTTTCTTCAAGATGGATGATTGGAAAACCCCCTCCATCATTTCAGGGAATAATGTCAAAATATCGATATGCATTAATCAAGCAGTCCTTCCATCGGTTCAATAAAAATGCTTTTTTCTTGAACATCTATTCGTTTCACAACAGACTCAATATAAGGGATGTAGGCATCTTTCTTACCAGGGCGCTGTAAAACCCAGACATCGTTTGCGCCTGGTGCAAGTATTTCTTTAATTGTACCGAGCTTTTCGTCAGCAGTCGTATATACAGTACATCCGATAATTTCATGATAATAATATTCATTTTCCTCAAGCTCTGTCTGCTGATCTTCATGGATCTGTAAATAATGTCCTTTATATTTTTCCACATCATTGATGTTATCCATACCTTCGAAAGTAATCAGATCGAATCCTTTATGTATCCGATGACTGGCAATAATGAGTGGAAGCGTCGTTTCTTTGTCCTTTATATAAACGGTTTCTCCAATTCTAAACCGCTCTTCAAAATCAGTAATCCGCTTTATTTTCACTTCTCCTCGAACACCGTGTGTGTTGATGATTTTTCCAATATTAAACATTTTGTCAGCCATATCTGCACCTACCTACTCTTCTATTCGTACAACAATATTATCTTTTATAACAATTGCCTGCTGCTTCATTAACTCTTCCCAATTTGTCCCAATACCTACTTCAACAAGAGATTCAACTTCCCCTTCGACAATCTCACTTCCTAAATCTAAGACTTCGAGCTGCTCTTCCTTAAATTCAATTAGTTCGATTTTCTCTTTCCGTTTTTGAACTTCTTGATGGAATTTCCGCTCAACTTCTTGCTTATGAGCGCCTTTTTTATTAAGCATTTTTCTTTTCTCAAAAAGTAACTGTTGACACTCTTGTTCAAGTCGCATTTTCTGATCAAATAAATGAGCCTTTAATTTCTCTTTGCTCTTTTCCGTAATAATTTGTCTCACTTCAACTCTTTTAATAATTTTCACTGTTTTCCCTCACTTCCAGGCGTTTTACCAAATCAATTATGGATATTATTTAAAAAGAGGGTTAATCCTGATAAAGTGAACCTTCATTCAGTAGGGGTTTCCTCACCTCTCCCACTGAATGTTAGTTGAACAGAATCAGGGATTTACGGACTGTATATCTCTCACCTTCACATCTTAGGCTTCAATCCTGTTTAGAGATAGGGGTATTACAAACTGTTAATTCGTGATAAATGATTCAGTTAGAATGTGCAAAAGGGAAAGAAGAACCACTGGTCCCTTTCCCTTTTTTACATGATATCCAAATAAATCCGCTTATTCTCTTCCGTTTTTGCTGCATAAACAACGGTTCGAATCGCTTTTGCAATACGTCCATTCTTGCCAATCACTTTGCCAACATCATCTTCATGTACTTTGAGATGATAAACGATCTTCGTTTCCTCTTCCCTTTCTGTAACGCTGATATCCTCTGGATAATCAACGAGGGAAGTGACAATAGTTTCGATTAGGGCTTTCATGGTATCACACTACTTTGCTTGATTTTTTTGCTCGTGGAATTTTTGCATGATGCCTTCTGTTGAAAACAGATTGCGGACTGTATCACTTGGTTTAGCACCATTACCTAACCATTTAAGTGCTTTTTCTTCATCGATTTTAACTTCAACCGGGCTAACTACCGGGTTATATGTTCCGATTTGTTCGATTTGACGTCCATCACGTGGTGAGCGGGAATCTGCTACAACAATACGGTAAAATGGATTTCTTTTAGAACCCATACGTTTTAAACGAATTTTAACAGCCATTGATTGCACCTCCAATAATAGTTAATCACAATTTTAAATTCTAACAGAAAATATATAGTCTGTAAAGGGTTTTTACATGACATGCAAAAATAATTTCGTTGTTTTACATAAATGGCAGTTTGAAGCCGCCACCTTTACCCTTTTTCCCTTTTTGCATATTAGTCATTTGCTTCATCATTTTCTTCATTTCATCAAATTGCTTGAGCAACCGGTTCACCTGGGAAACGGTTGTACCAGAACCTTTTGCAATTCGCTTCTTCCTGCTGGCGTTAATAATACCCGGTTCCTGGCGCTCTTTTTTCGTCATGGATTTAGCGATTGCTTCAACCTGCGCGAGCTGTTTTTCATCAATTTGGGCGTTTTTCAACCCTTTCATCTTACCAGCACCCGGCAGCATGCCTAGTAGTTCGTCAAGTGGTCCCATTTGTTTTACTTGATCCATTTGTTCCAGGAAATCGTCAAAGGTGAAAGACATGGAACGCATTTTCTCCTCTAACGCTTTCGCCTGTTTCTCATCAACATTCGTCTGGGCTTTCTCGATTAATGATAAGACGTCACCCATTCCAAGAATTCTGGAAGCCATTCGTTCAGGATGGAAAGGTTCAAGCTGATCAAGTTTCTCCCCCATACCAGCAAATTTAATCGGCTTATCGGTGACCGCTTTAATGGATAATGCAGCACCGCCTCGGGTATCCCCGTCGAGTTTCGTTAATACAACTCCGCTAATATCCAGCTGATCATTAAAGCTTTCTGCAACATTAACTGCATCTTGACCAGTCATGGCGTCAACAACAAGGAATATCTCATCCGGGTTTGCGATTTTCTTAATTTCCTCAAGTTCTGTCATTAATTCCGTGTCCACGTGTAAACGACCAGCCGTGTCAATAATGACATAGTCATGATGGTCTTCTTTCGCTTTTTCAATTGCCTGCTTGGCGATATCTACCGGATTTGCCTCTGTTCCTAGAGAGAAAACAGGCATATCCAATTGACTACCAAGGGTTTCCAGTTGCTTGATCGCAGCCGGTCGATAGACGTCACACGCTACAAGCATCGGCTTACGATTATAATTTTTCCGTAAGAGGTTGGCAAGCTTTCCTGTCGTTGTTGTTTTACCTGCACCTTGTAAACCAACCATCATAATAATAGTTGGCGGACGGTCAGCTACAGCAATTTTACTGTTTTCTCCACCCATTAATTCAGTTAATTCATCACGGACAATTTTAATAACTTGCTGTCCCGGTGTAAGACTTTCCATTACTTCCTGGCCAACTGCCCGTTCCTTGATACGATTGATTAAATCTTTAACAACCTTAAAGTTTACATCAGCTTCAAGAAGGGCGAGCCGGATTTCGCGGGACATTTCTTTAATATCCTGTTCAGAAACCTTACCCTTTCCCGTTATCTTCTTGATCGTACTTTGCAGGCGTTCGGCTAAGCCTTCAAATGCCATAGAAGGTATCCTCCTAATCCAATTCTTTTAGTTTGTTGACTAACTGTTTTATTTCTTCATCGGATGCAATTTGTTCCAGCTCGTTCATAATCTTCGTCCGCTTGCAGAACTTTTCATATAAATTCAGCTTTTCTTCATAGGATTCGAGCATTGCTTCCGTTCGTTTAATATTGTCATAAACTGCTTGACGTGATACGGAAAACACTTCCGAAATCTCACTTAGTGAAAGGTCTTCCAAATAATATAATTTCATATACTTTTTTTGTTTTGACGTTAAAAGATCTTGATAAAAATCAAACAAAAAATTAATGCGCATTGTTTTTTCCAGCAATGGCAACGCCCCTTGTTAAGTGAAATCTCTTTACAAGTAATCATAACGAATAGATTGCTTAACTGTCAAGAAACGTCCTATTCTTCCGCACTTTCTTCTAACATATCAGCAAATAAACCATAAACAAATAAGGAAGCATCAAACTCTTGTAAATCACCTATTTGTTCTCCTAGGCCGATATATTTGACCGGGATCTTCAATTCATTTCGGATAGCAAGTACGATACCACCTTTTGCTGTACCATCCAACTTCGTCAAAACGATGCCAGATACATCTGTCGCACCTGAGAAAGTCTTCGCCTGGTTTAAGGCGTTCTGTCCTGTTGTTGCGTCAAGAACTAGTAATACTTCATGCGGTGCTCCAGGAACCTCCCTTTCAATAACACGCTTGATTTTCTCTAGTTCATTCATTAAATTAACTTTATTTTGCAGTCTGCCTGCGGTATCACATAGAAGCACATCCGCGTTACGCGATTTGGCAGCACGGATACCGTCATAGATCACAGCTGCTGGATCACTACCGGCACTTTGCTTAATCACTTCAACATCAGCGCGCTTCCCCCACTCTTCAAGTTGTTCAATAGCCCCAGCACGGAATGTATCGCCTGCTGCCATCATTACTTTTTTCCCTTCTTGCTTCAACTGATGGGCAAGCTTACCGATGGAGGTCGTTTTCCCAACACCGTTTACTCCAACGACTAAAATAACGGTCATTTCATTTTCCTGGATATTCAGGCGCTCAATATCCTCGTCATCTTCCCCGTAATAGATTTCTACCAATTTTTCCGAAATAACATCTTTGATCTCTTTTGTATCTTTAATATTTTGACGTTTCACTTCCATCTTCAGTTCATCAACTAAATCCATCACTGTCGTGACACCTACGTCTGCAGCTATGAGAACTTCCTCCAATTCCTCGAAAAAGTCTTCATCAACTTTACGGTAACGTGCTAGTAAATCATTAATTCTGCCAGAGAAAACTCCCCGGGTCTTCTTCATGCCTTCTTTATACTTCTCTTGAACTTGGTTAGCTTCCTCATCTTGTTTAAAACGTTTTTTAAATTTATCAAAAAAACTCATGTCCCTTTTTCCTCCTTATGATTCGACTAGATCAGCGGTCTCTTCCAGTTTTACGGAAACGAGACGGGATACTCCAGATTCTTGCATTGTTACACCATATAGCACATCTGCTTCTTCCATTGTGCCTTTCCGGTGGGTAATTACAATAAATTGTGTCTGTTCACTGTAAAGTTTTACATATTTTGCAAAACGGGTTACATTCGCTTCATCCAGCGCGGCTTCCACCTCATCGAGAATACAGAAAGGGACAGGACGGACTCTTAAAATGGCAAATAATAACGCAATTGCTGTCAGTGCCCGTTCTCCACCTGAAAGAAGTCCTAGTTGCTGAAGTTTCTTTCCAGGAGGTTGAGCAATAATTTCCACACCGGTTTCCAACATCTTATTCGGATCGGTAAGCTTCAATTCTGCTTTTCCACCACCGAACAGCTCTTTAAACACCGTCTCGAACTCTTCTTTTATCGCCTGAAAAGTAGTTTCAAATCGTTCAATCATTTCTACATCAAGTTCTGCAATGACTTTGTATAGCGTAGTTTTCGCATCTATGAGATCAGTCTGTTGCTCGGTCAAGAAGGTGTATCTTTCATGGATTCGCTCATATTCATCGATCGACCCGAGATTAACCGTACCTAAATTAGCAATCCGTTGTTTTAATTGCTCTACTTCCTGTTTCGATTGATGGATATCTGTTGATTTCTCAAAAGTTTGCTTGGCCTTCTCAAATGTTATCGTATATTCCGTCTGCAAATGCGTTAATCGGTTCTCAAGCTCGACATCAAGACGGTTCATCTTCACTTCATGTTGTTGAATAGTTGCAAGCATTGCCTGACTACGTTTATTTTCTTCCCGCAGTTCTTTCTCTTCGTCACTAATCGTTTGTGTCCGATTTGCCCGATCATTGCGCAGTTCTTGAATGGATGTTGTTAACGCATCCTTTGTTATCTTCTCTTCTGATATGGCTGCATCAATCGTTTCTTCCGTTTCTTCATTCTCAAGAATCGAATCAAGCTCTGTTAATTTTTCAATATTCTCTTTCAACATAGCTGAAGTCGTTTGGACTTGTTCTTTCAAGCTTTTCACTTTATCTGATTGGTTACGGTAACGCTCTTCCTGTTTTGCAAGCAATAATTTTTGTTCATGATATTGATTCTGCAGTAGCTCCCTGTTTTCTTTAACAGCAGATTCTTCTTTGGTTAGCTGTTCAATTTGTGCTTCTGCCTCTTTTAGTTTCATTTTCAATTCTGCCAACCGTTCCTCAAGTTCCGTTTTCCGTTGTTTCAGATACTCCGTGTCTTCTAGGTATTGTTTCTCTTCCTGATCATAAAGGGAGAGACTGTCATTTAATGATTTCAATTGCAATTCAACTTCATGAAAAGAAGATTGCAAGGCTTGTAATTGCTGTTGTTCGGTCGTCAATGTTTGTTCCTCAGACCGCAATTCCCGTTCTTTTTCTTCCGTGATTCTTTTTTGTTCTTCCACTCGTTTGGCAAAAGTTTCAGTTCGGGGTTCGTAGCTCGTTAATTTATCTCGTAACTCTTCCAGTTCCTTCTCTCTTGTAAATAAGGACTGGTTCTTTTGTCTGGTGGCTCCACCTGTCATTGCCCCACCTGGAGCGACAACGTCACCTTCGAGCGTTACAATCCGATATTTTCTGCCTGTTAGTCCAGCAATTTCATTTGCATCTTTCAGTGTCTCGGTAATGATGACATGCCCCATCAAGTGATTAACGGCACGCTGATAATTTGGCGTTGTCTCTACTAATTCAGCTGCAATACCAACGAATCCGTGATGTTCTTTTATTCGCTCAACTAGCTGCCTTGGAACATACCTTTCTTGAATAGTTGTAAGTGGTAGAAACGTTGCTCTACCGTTATTTGTCTTCTTCAACCAAGTAATTGCTGTACGGGCAATTCGTTCATCTGGAACGACAATATGTTGTGCCTGGCCTCCAAGAACTGTTTCAATTGCAAGGATATAAGCTTTAGGGACTTCAATAAGCTCAATAACTGCTCCTTCAATCTGCTGTAATTCTCCCTTTTCCCTTGCCTTCAGAATTGCCTTTACACCGTGAAAGAAGCCTTGAAAATCTTCCTTCATTTCCTCAAGCATTTCTTTTTTGGATTTTAACTTTTCGATATATTGATAACCTTGATACAGCTTCTTCTGCATATCTTGGAATTGTCTGCGATTCGCTTCTACATCAATCCTAAGCTGTTTGATCTTCTGCTCACTTGTCTCACAAATTTCCTGCTGCCGCTGCCGCTCTTTTTCTGCTTCCTCTCTTACTTGTTCAAGCTTCTTTCTTTCTTCGAGGGATGCTTTGAACCTTTCAGCTTGTCTTTGATTTTTATTATTATATTGTTCCGATTGTCTATCAATCGACTGCAATTCATTGCGACTAGCAGCCTGTTCATTCAAAAGCTCGATATAGTCAGATTTTAATTCTTCAATTTGTTCTGCTATTGTTTCTTCTGTTCGACTCAATTTCGTTTCAAGATCTTTAATTGATTCTCTTATTTTTTCCTTTTCGGCTAAGAACGTTTTTCGTTTTTCTTCTTCTTCTTTTAACTGCTCTTCTGTATTTCTCAGCTGAGACTCTGTATATTTCTGGTCGTCCAACAGTTTTTGTTTATTTTCTCCGTGATGCTTACTGCGTTCGGAGAGGAGTTGCTTTTTCCCTTCCAATTTCTCCAGTTGTTCTGTCGATTGGAGTAGTTTCCCTTGCAGTTCCTCAATTCTTTCATCCAACTGCAAGTTCTGTTCTTTCTGTTCTTCAATCCATACTTCTTTTTGTTGAATCTCCGCTTTTAATGCGATATGCTTCTCATTTTCTGTTCCAAGCTGTTGTTTGATCGTCTTCCATTGTTCATGGAGCGTTTCTATTTCTGCGATTAGTAAGGAGATTTCCTTCTCTTTCAACTGGTCCTTTAAAGTTAAGTACTGATTTGCGGTATTCTTTTGTTCCTCGAGTGGTCCGAGTTGTGATTCGATTTCATGAAGTATGTCTTCCACTCTGTTCAAGTTCTCTTGTGTTTCTGCAAGCTTATATTCTGATTTCTTCTTCCGTTGTTTATATTTTAAAACACCTGCAGCTTCTTCAAAAATCGTTCTTCTTTCTTCCGCTTTCGAACTAAGGATTTCTTCTACTTTCCCTTGACTGATAATGGAGAAAGCTTCTCTTCCTAATCCGGAATCCATAAATAGATCGATAATATCTTTTAATCGGCAGGATTGTTTATTAATATAGAATTCACTTTCCCCAGAACGATAAACCCTTCTTGTTACACTGACTTCTTCATATTCAAGGGGCAAAGCTTTATCTTTGTTATCCAATACGAGGGTCACTTCGGCAACATTTAATGCTTTACGGGTGTCACTTCCTTGGAATATGATATCTTCCATTTTGGAACCGCGTAAAGATTTCGCAGATTGCTCGCCCAACACCCAACGTATCGCGTCGGTTATATTACTTTTTCCACTACCATTTGGTCCGACTACCGCGGTTACACCTGGAACAAATTCAATCGAAATTCGTTCCGCAAACGACTTAAAGCCGAGACTTTCCAATTTTTTTAAATACATATTCATTCTCCTATTATATAACAAACAACTTTTGGGAAATCGCTTGTATATATAAGGTTTTTCAACTTATTCATTTTATCATAATCTACTTGCCAAAAGAAGTCTGGCATACATTTTCCAGCGGATACGATTCGTAATTTGCAACATTGAGATGGAATTGGTATATTTAAATGGATATTTTTATCTATCATACAGCTTCAGGCTATTATTTCGGGAGGGGTTTCATGTCTTTTGACGAGGTTAGTCAAGAAAACTTAGCGATAATGCTTCATGAGCTTGCAGATCATTTAAATGTTGCTAATCGTGGTCTATTTGATGCGGAAGACTATGATTTGGACAAATACGATGATTTGAAATTATTACACCAGGTCATTATCAACAAAGGCAAATTAAGCGCTCTAGAATCACAGGCATTTGTCGATGAATTAGCTGCCATTCGTAAAAAATAAATCAGTGGATTTTCCCACTGATTTATTTTTTCGGTCCATTTAATTGATCCAACGCAAGTTTTGCGGCGCGTTGTTCGGCTTCTTTTTTGGATCTGCCGAGTCCTTCGCCAATTGTTTTTCCATTGATACTTACGTGAACGAGAAATTCCCGATCATGTGAGGGACCTTTTTCTTCTACAACTTCATAAGTCACCTTTTGGTTTTTATCTTGTTGCACAAATTCCTGAAGCTTGCTTTTATAATCCATCCCATGCGAAAAAGCGCCAATTTTTATTTTCGGAAAGACATGTTCCCCTAAAAACTCAAGAACTTTTTCATAGCCTTGATCGAGATACAATGCACCTAAAAACGCTTCAAAGACGTCCGCTAATATGGCAGGACGATCTCTTCCACCCGTTTGCTCTTCGCCCCTGCCAAGCAGTAAATACTCTCCAAATTGTAAATCCCTTGCAAAGTTTTCTAATGAAGGCTCACAAACAATAGATGCACGTAACTTCGACAATTCCCCCTCCGGCATCTGCTGGTAGGTGGAATAAAGATATTGGGAAACACCCAACTCTAGTACCGCATCCCCAAGGAATTCCAATCTTTCATTGTCCGAAAACTCTTCTTGACGATGCTCATTCACATAGGATGAATGGGTAAATGCCTGATGTAACAATGATTTTTGCTTAAAATTAATCTGCAGCTGTTGTTCTAGTTCACTCAAATCCATACAGCTCACCTCTTCAAAATATGAAGAGACCGGGATAAAACACTCTCATTGTATGTAAAATCCCAGCCTCTTCCCTCTTTTATTATTGAGAAACACTGTTGATATAATTTACAGCGTCACCCACTGTATTAATTTTCTCAGCTTCTTCATCAGCGATTTCCATGTCGAATTCGTCTTCAAGCTCCATTACAAGCTCAACTACGTCAAGGGAATCCGCTTCAAGGTCATCTTTAAATGACGCTTCCAACGTAACTTTTTCCTCTTCTACATCAAGACGATCAACAATGATTTCTTTTACACGTTCAAACACATCTGCCACACCGTTCACCTCCCTTCAAAGTTAATAGCCACGTCTGCTCTCTGCCCGGCAAAGACCAAATAAGTACAAACACTCTTCGGTGAGTCGAGTGATCTCCGGGTCCCAGGCGTCCGCGAAACTTATTGTAATGGCGCTACACCTTTGTTTGTTACATCACCATTCCGCCATCAATATGTATCGTTTGTCCGGTGATATAGCTAGCGTCTTCGGAGGCTAAGAAGCGCACAACTTTCGCGACATCTTCCGGTTCACCAAAGCGATCTAACGGGATCATCGATAGCATAGCTTCCTTTTGTTCATCATTTAGTGCATCGGTCATATCTGTTGAGATAAAGCCCGGCGCAACTGCATTCACTAAAATGTTTCGGGAAGCTAGTTCTTTTGCTGTTGTCTTTGTAAGCCCGATTACTCCTGCTTTTGCTGCTACGTAATTGGCTTGTCCTGGGTTTCCGCTTACTCCGACAATCGACGCAACATTGACAATTCTGCCCGCACGTTGCTTCATCATTTGCCTTGTTACGGCTTTCGTACAAAGGAAGACACCTTTTAAATTTGTGTTAATAACATCGTCAAATTCTTCTTCCTTCATACGCATCAATAAATTATCTCTCGTAACACCAGCATTATTTACAAGGACGTCCAAGCTGCCGAATTCATTAATTACTTCTTTTACCATTGCTTTTACGCTATCTTCGTCTGAAACGTTGGCTTGAACCGGGAACGATTGGACACCATAGCTTTTAAGTTCTTCAGCTACTTCTTTTGCTTTCGCTTCACTTCCTGCATAGTTAACAGCAACATTGGCTCCTTGCTTTGCAAATTCAATTGCAATCGTTCTGCCGATACCTCTAGACGCACCAGTTACTAATACGCTTTTGCCCTTTAACATTTAAGCATCCTCCTTGTACCATTCCAAAAAGTCGTGTAATGATTTCGTATCTTGCACAGCAAATGTTTTCGTTTTTCGGTCGATTTTCCGGAGCAGGCCAGATAATACTTTACCGTTTCCTATTTCAACAAAAGCATCGATTTCTTCTGTCATCATAGCCCGAATGGATGCTTCAAATTGAACTGGTGAATAAAGCTGCTTGATGAGTAAATCTTTAATTTCATCTTTTGCTGTCACCGGAGTAGCAGAGACATTTGCATAGACTGGAATGCTTGCATTGTTAATCTCAATCCCATCTAAGTAACTTGCAAATTCTTCGTTCGCCGTTTTCATTAGCCTGGAATGGAATGGTCCACTGACATTAAGCGGAAGAACTCGTTTTGCACCTTTTTGTTTTAATTGTTCTGCAGCGATTTCAATGCCTTTTACAGAACCCGAAATAACAATTTGTCCAGGACAATTCAAGTTAGCAAGATCAACTACTTCCTCCTTAATTCCCTGTAAGACTTCTGTGATTTCTTCTTCAGAAAGACCAAGGACTGCAGCCATCGTTCCTTGCCCCTTTGGAAAAGCTCGCTCCATCAAGCGACCTCTTGTTGCAACAAGGGGGACGGCGTCTTCAAAGGATATAGATCCGGAAGCCACTAATGCACTGTATTCACCGAGACTATGGCCGACTGTCATAATTGGTTGAATACCTTCTTTTAGCAAAACTTGCTCGATCGCTACACTCGTAAGCAGGAGTGCAGGTTGAGCATTTTCCGTTTCCGTTAGCGTTTCTTGAGGTCCGTTAAACATTATATCTGTAATATCTTTATTTAATAAATCATTCGCTCGGTGAAAGAATTCTTTCACTTCTGGATACGTATCATAAAATTCTTTCCCCATCCCAACAGCTTGGGAACCTTGCCCAGGGAACATAAATGCTACCCGTTTCATATCACTCACTCCTCTACATTCATTGTTCCTATCGTTTCGCCTATCATTTCTGTTACATCATGGTCAACCATATGTTTCGCTTGACGTATTGCGTTAACAATCGCCCGGCTTTTCGATGAACCGTGGGCTTTAATGACCGGTGCAGCAAGGCCGAAAAGACCAGCTCCGCCATATTCTGAGTAATCTAACCGGTTTTTCAGTGCTCCTAAGTCATTTTTCACAAGACCTGCAGCGAGTTTCGTTTTAATAGAGGACATAAACGTTTCTTTGAGTAAGGTAAAAACAGTTTGTGCTGTCCCCTCAATTGTCTTTAATGCAACATTCCCGCTAAAACCATCCGTTACAACGACATCTGCTGCATGATCAAACAAATCACGAGCTTCGACGTTTCCGATAAAATTGATTGGTGCTTCTCCCAGCAATTCAAAGGCTTTCTTCGTTAGTTCATTTCCTTTGGCGTCTTCGGTCCCAACGTTTAAAAGGGCTACAGTCGGATTTTTAATTCCTCTTACCTTTTCCGAATAGATCGATCCCATAATACCGTACTGCAGCAAATGGCTTGCTTTCGCTTCTACATTTGCCCCAACATCAAGAAACACGAAACCTTGTCCATTAATAGTCGGAAGTGTTGGACTTAATGCCGGACGGGAAATCCCTGGAATCCGTCCAACGATAAAGAGACCGGCACTCATTAAGGCACCAGTATTTCCAGCAGAAATACAAGCATCCGCTCTTCCCTCTTTAACTTCTTTAGCCATCAATACAAGGGAGGCATCCTTTTTACGACGAACGGCCCGTACCGGTTCATCTTCACTCGTAATTACTTCTTCTGTATGTATGATTGAGATGTTTTTCGAATCTGTTAAATAAGTTTTGATTTTCGCTTCGTCACCTATTAATGTAATCGATAAGTCGTCAAACTCACGAATAGCGTCCATTGCACCTTCGACGATTTCTTTCGGTGCATGGTCACCACCCATTGCATCTATTGCTAATTTCATATTATTCGTCACCTGTTTCCTCATTGGATTGGAACATTTGAAAAGTGCCTGTAAACACAACTTCCTGTTCTACATAACTTGTAACGCGAACAACTGTCAACCCTTTATCATTTTTTCCTTCGACCGTTGCTTTGGCAATAACCCGCTCACCTTCCTTTACTTGGCGGGTAAAGGTGATTTCCGATTTGGCAGTCAATGCCAGTTCATCATTGATTACAGCTACCGCAAGTGAATTGGCTTGGGCGAATAAATGGTGCCCTCTAGCAATCTTGTTTCTTGAAAAGACAAGATCTTTTGAGATATCCAAAATAGAAATTGCTCGCTCATCCAGTTCTAAATCAATGATTTCACCAATCACCTCTTCAATTTGCAAAGCACGAACCGTTTCATTCCATTGGTCTTTCGCAACGGACTTAATTCGCTCACGCATTTCAGGAATACCGAGTTCCATCCGGTCTAACCGGATCGTTTGAATGCTTACATTAAATTCATTCGCCAATTGTTCATCTGTAATAAATGGAATTTCCTCGATTTTCTCTTTTAGAAGCTGCTGTCTTTCTGCTTTTGTTTTTTTCATTCTGCACCTTCCACACCGTACTTTATCGCAGTGTAACTGACTGAAGGATTCCACTAAAAGATACAACCATTTAATTCTAAGTGGGAGATTCAACAGCCAGTGACTTCCCGATTGGTTCAACTAACATTCAGTTGAGGATGAAACGTCGACTAAAAAGAAACGTTCTGTCGCAACGTTGGCACTAACACATTCTGTGCGTCGCCCCCCTGAATAAAGTTCACTTTAAGACTTGGTACTAATAGTAACACAAATGCTTATTAAAGGGTAGCATTTTTTTCACTAAAGCTCAAGTGTAGCAATGCTAAATGAATAAATATCAATACTTCGTTTTAATAAGCACCGTTTATAAAAAATATTATTGAGTCGTCCAATAAAACTGCGGTTAAGTAGTTAAAGACACTTACCTATACAAGATTATTATACTTAACTCGAAGTATAAAGTACAAGAAGCTTATTGCTAATAGCGTTTATACAATCTTCCTGTACTTTATTCAAAAAAGAGGTTTTATGGTGTACAATTTACTTGTACGAGTAGATAGGTGTAATACAACATAGATCAATCTAGATTTTTTGACAAAGACAAATGGGAATCGATGGGACCTGAAGAGATTAATAAATTGGAAAGCAATTTCCAATTTATCGTATCTGAGGCAGAGAAGAAGAATAAACAACAAGACTAAATGTGTAGAGGAGGAGAACAAATGAAGGAAAATGGAATGGAATTGTTACTAAAAGAACTTAAAGCTATGAACGAGAAAATCACAGCAATTGAAACGAAAATGGCAACAAAGAATGATTTAGAATCTATAAATCTAAAAATTGATTCTATCTCCAAGCAAGCCGTAAAGAACGCTGAGGACATTTCAGTTATTAAAGAAAACCAAGAAAAGGCAACTGAAAAGCATAACGAAATCTTGTCTACATTGAATGATTTAGCCACTAAAGAAGACCTCGAATACCTCGACAAAAAAGTCGGCGAACATGATCGGGAAATATTTAAAATTAAAAATAGAGCTTAGTAATAACACAGTATTAATACACCACGACTAAACACACCAGGATAACGTTTATTTTGGTGTGTTTTTGAAAAACAACGCGAACACTTTTTCACGAGTTTTGCCACTATTTCGGCACGCGGACCACCAGTCCATGATGCTTAAAGCATTTCGTAAACTGCAGGAATGGGATGCGAATCTATTTACAATGTATGTTGCCCTTCCCTATACATGGTTCAGAGATATGATTTCGATGATCTTTTATTAATTCAAAACTTGACTCACGATTTTAAAGTAACGGAAAAATTGTGTGAGAGAAGAATGGACCATATAAAAAGAAATATGCCTGTTCTGTTACCAAATTGTCGCTAAAACCAAAGCAATATATAACTGAGGATACTTTTGGAAGTGGTTTTAAAAACACTACCCTCAAACCCCTAGGTATCAAAGGATTTGAGGGCTTATAAGCATTACAACAGTAAGATATAATACGAAATGCAAGCCATTCTGAGAAAATCAATCTAATTTCGTATGAAGGTCTGGATCTGTTTCGAGCAACTCCCGTAGTTTTCTGTATTCGTCATCTGTCTCGAGCAATTCCTGATTGACAATATAAGTTGCATCATTTCTTGCCGTTTCAAGTGCCCGATAATCATGTACCATATCCGCTACTTTAAATTCCGGGATCCCACTTTGCTTTCTCCCAAAGAAGTCACCAGGACCCCGGAGCTGCAGATCCCTTTCCGCCAATTCAAATCCGTTATTTGTCTCTGTCATAATGCTCATTCTTTCCTTCCCCACATCATTCTTCGGTTCAGCAATCAAGATACAATAACTTTGCTTGTCGCCTCTTCCAACTCTCCCTCGCAACTGGTGAAGTTGCGCCAACCCGAAGCGTTCAGCATCATAAATAACCATAATTGTGGCATTTGGAACATTCACTCCAACTTCAACAACTGTTGTTGAAACGAGAACTTGAATTTTGTTTTCAGCATACTCTTTCATAACCGCATCTTTTTCATCAGCTGGAAGACGGCCGTGCATTAAGCCAACCTTTATTTCCGGTGGGAAAAACTCAACCAATTGATGATAAAGATCGACGGCATTCTGGATATCCAATTTATCGGATTCTTCGATGAGTGGGCTGATGAGATATGCTTGTTCACCACTTTCCACATGTTTGATTATAAAATTCAAAATACGCTCAAACATATTTTCTTTTACCCAGAGGGTTTCTACTTCTTTTCTCCCAGCTGGCATCTCATTTATTTGGGACACATCCATGTCACCAAAAGCCGTAATTGCCAGCGTACGGGGAATCGGAGTTGCCGTCATAAATAACACGTCGGGATGCAGTCCTTTATCCCTTAGCGTTCGGCGCTGCTCTACTCCGAAACGATGCTGTTCATCAACAATCACAAGACCGAGATCTTGGAATAGGACATCATCTTGAATCAATGCATGGGTACCGATGATTAAATCTACATCCCCCGCCTCAAGTCCAGTTAATATCTCTCTACGCTCCTTCGTCTTCACCGACCCTGTAAGAAGACGCACATTCGCAAGCTCCCCGAACAATTCTTGTAAGGATTGATAATGCTGTTCCGCAAGTATTTCCGTTGGGACCATTAATGCCCCTTGTTTTCCGGCTGTCAAAGAAGCATAAAGACAGATGGCTGCAACTGCAGTCTTCCCTGAACCTACATCACCCTGCAACAACCGATTCATCCGGTATGAAGAACGCATGTCTAAGAGAATTTCTTCAAGTGAGGAATTTTGCGCATTTGTTAATTTGAAAGGAAATCGTTCGATAAAGCTGTTCACTTTTTCTTCATCATACTTTTGTGCATTCCCTTCTGTTGCTTCTCGATGCTTCTTACGTAAAAGCTGCATTTTCAACTGGAAAAGTAAAAATTCCTCATAAATGTATCTTCTTCGTGCATGCTTCAGTTGAACACGATTTTGCGGAAAGTGCAGCATTTCTACCGCATCTTTCCGAGATGGTAGCTTATATGCTGTTAAATAGGACTCAGGAAGAATCTCTGTTATTTGGTCACCATAATCTTCAAGCGCTTGAGAAATCACCTTTTTCAACCGGTAATTTGTTATGTCTCCTTTTACAGAATACATTGGTTGGATTTCTGTCGAATCTTCCTGGGCACCCTTGCGATAGTTGCTGACGGTAATCTGCAGTCTATGGGCGTCCCATTTACCAGTAAGCGTAACAGTATCCCCTGCATTCAATTGTTTCTTCGCGAACGCGCGATTGAACATTACCGCTTTGATTGCAACATTCTCAACATCTACCGTTAATACTAAACGCGACTTTTTTCTTCCATAAAAAGTAAGGGAAGGCTCGTATAAAATCCTTCCCACAATCGTTACTTTATCTTCATGGATTAGTTCGCTTAGCGGTAAAACTTCCAATACGTCATATTTATACGGCAAATAATGCAACAAATCTTCAATCGTATATACATTCATTAGGTTTAAATCTTCGGCAAATTTTCCCCCGATTCCTTTTACATTTTTTACTGATTCGTTAAGCAAGGCAATCACTCTTTCTAAACAGAAACACCAAATATTTTTTCCTTTAAAAGTCTTCCCGTTGGAGTATCAGCAAGACCTCCTTCCCCAGTCTCCCGAAGACTTGAGGGCATCTGTCTGCCAATCCGGTACATTGCACCAACTACTTCATCTGCTGGAATCCTGCTTGTTACACCAGCTAAAGCGAGATCAGCAGAAACAATCGCTTGAGAGGAACCTAGCGCATTCCGTTTTACGCAAGGCACTTCAACTAATCCAGCTACTGGATCACAAACTAAACCGAGCATATTTTTTAATGTAATCGCAAAGGCATCAGCAGATTGTTGAGCAGTACCACCTGCCATTTCCACAATTGCAGCCGCTGCCATCGCGCCTGCTGAACCGACTTCAGCTTGACATCCACCAGCGGCACCTGAAATAAACGCATTGTTCGCTACAACAAAACCGAAAGCTCCTGCAGTGAATAAGTAACGGATCATTTGCTCACGGGTCGGGTTCAACTGGTTCTTCACCGCAAAAAGTGTCCCCGGTACACATCCGGCGCTCCCAGCTGTTGGTGTAGCACAAATAACCCCCATCGCAGCATTTACTTCATTCGTCCCCATCGCTTTACTGACTGCATCAAGTAGGATTGGTCCAGATAACGGTGTTTTCTCTTGCATATATTTCTGTACAAGCACTGCGTCTCCGCCTGTAAGCCCGGTTACTGACTGTACACCTTGTAATGCTCGTTCAATAGCATTTTCCATCACTTGCAAATTCTTTTCCATTTCTAAAACTATGTCTTCACGGCTGCGCTCTTTAACATCCATTTCCTGAAGAATCATTACTTCCGAAATCGGTATGTTTTTCGTCTCTGCAATTTCCACCAATTCAGCAATTGTGCGAAACATGTGCATTCCCCTTTCGATTCTAACTTTCTATTTTCGAAATCTGGATAATATGTTCCCTAGATTGTAATTCTTTTAATAGATTATCATCGACATTTTGGTCGACTTCAATGACCATTAGCGCCTCTTTCCCGACATCTTTCCGGTTCACTTCCATATGTCCGATGTTAATTTCGTGTTTCGCCAATACTTCGGTTACCGATGCAATAGTCCCAAAGCGGTCGTTATGCATAATAAGAATCGCCGGATGGTTTCCTGAAAGCCTTAACTGGAATCCGTTCAATTCAGTAATTTCTACTTTTCCGCCACCAATTGAAATTCCGACTAATTCTAACTTGTCTTTATCATCACCGATAAGGAGTCTTGCAGTATTCGGGTGATCTACACGTGAGTTATCTTCAATAAATTCAATTTCCAATCCATTTTCTTTTGCAATAGTTAAAGCTTTGCTCATCCTGACGTCATCTGTTGCAAATCCAAGTAATCCACCTGCAAGTGCAAAATCTGTTCCATGGCCTTTGTACGTTTTGGCGAAAGATTCATAGAGATAGATTTTCGCCCATGTTGGCTGTTTTCCAAACAAATTGCGTGCAGCAAGCCCAATTCGCGCAGCTCCTGCCGTATGTGAGCTTGATGGCCCAATCATCACCGGTCCAATAATATCGAATACGGAATTATATTTCATCTTAAACACCGCCTTTTATCGACTACTCATTTCCACTCCAATTATAGCAAAAAAGCTTACAGCATGCATAATACAGGAAGGTTTTTCTACTCAAGGTCCGCAATTCCGATATCTCTCGCTTTCCGTAGGCGAACAGGTTAATCTTCGGGCTAAGCACTAAGGTCTCACCTTGGCCAAAGGTTGTTCTAGTTACGGAGCTCGTCACATGACGTGACCGTTCTTATGATGGACTAAAAAACCGCATCGTACCGAGGTTGTTTGGTAGATGCGGTTGGTGATTTGGTTTATTCGACAGCGAAGATATAGGAATAGATTGGCTGTTCTCCGTTATGGATTTCAATCTCTATATCCTCAAAGTACTCTTCAACATAAGCTTCTATCTCAGCGACTTCTGTTTCTGTAACATCTTCACCATAAAGAATGGTCAAGATTTCATCGTCTTCTGTGATAAGTTCGTTTAATAACGATTTGACAGCTTCTTGTTTCTTTTCGTTGGAAGCAATAATCTTACCATCTTCAATTGCCATAAAGTGATCTTTTTCAATCGTTATCCCATCAATTTGCGTATCACGAACGGCATACGTAATTTGGCCAGTTTTCACTTCTTTACTAGCCGCCTCCATCGCTTCCTGGTTCGCTGCTAACTCAGCTTCAGGATCAAAGACAAGCATGGCACTGATCCCTTGAGGGATTGTTCTTGTCGGAACTACAGCGACATTTTCGTCCGCGATGTCTGCTGCCTGCTCAGCTGCCATTTGGATATTCTTATTGTTTGGCAGAACGAGTACATTTTTAGCATGGGCTCTCGTTATTGCTTCTGTAATATCCTTCGTGCTCGGATTCATTGTTTGTCCGCCCTCAATAACTACTGTGGCCCCGAGACTTTCAAACAACGCTTTAAGTCCAGCCCCCATTGTAACGGTAACAATGCCATACTCGGCTTTTTCTATCGGTGTGTTTGTTTTTTCTTTGTTGCTAACAATCGCACTATGCTGTTCACGCATATTTTCGATCTTCATGTTAATCAAACTACCGTAGCGCTGTCCGAGTGTTAAACAATCTCCTGGCTGTTCGGAATGAACATGAACTTTAACAATTTCATCATCGGAAACAACAAGTAAGGAATCCCCTATTTCACTTAATGTTTCACGGAATTCCTCTTCATTATATGGATAGTCTTTTAGCTTATCGTCTTCAAATTTAACCATAAACTCTGTACAATATCCGTAAACAATTTCAGATGTATCCATGAAATCTTGCGTTATTTTATGATGTTCCGCATTGACAAGATCTTCCATCTCTACTTCAACTGTTTCTTCTGGAAGTTCTTCCCCTTTAAGCGCCGCTAGGAATCCTTCATAAATCGTCACTAATCCCTGTCCTCCCGAATCAACAACACCAACTTCTTTTAAAACAGGAAGTAAATCCGGTGTACGCTTTAAGGATGCCTTCGCTTCAATTAAAGTTTTCTCCATGAGGGCGATAATATCTGTTTCCACCTTAGCAATTTCTACTGCTTTATTAGCTGCATCTTTTGCAACAGTAAGGATTGTTCCCTCTACAGGTTTCATTACCGCTTTATAGGCTGTAGTCACTCCAGCTTCGAATGCATGGGCAAAGTCTTCTGCTTCCAATGTTTCTAAATTTTCCATTCCTCTACCAAATCCGCGGAAAATTTGTGACAGGATAACACCTGAGTTTCCTCGCGCCCCCATCAATAAACCTTTAGCAAATGCATTTGCAATAACAGAAACATCGTCTGAATCCGTTTGCTTCACTTCATTTACACCTGAGGTCATTGATAAGTTCATATTTGTTCCTGTATCCCCGTCCGGTACCGGAAACACATTTAATGCGTCGATTTTTTGTGCATTGTTCGATAGGTGATGTGCTCCGGAGAGGATCATCTGTGTTAACAGACTACCATCTAACTTATGTATAGTCACCATACTTCCTCCTTAAATAAACCATGCCTAACTCCTGTTAACTGCTCATACGGTCAGGAACTGTTCAGTAACTTGTACGAAAACAGTAGAGAGGAGATTAACAGGCGTTAGCAATTCCATGTAGTTTTCCTTAATCGTTAGACACTCGGACTCCTTGGATGTATATATTTACCGAGTCAATAGATAGGCCTAATGATTGTTCCAGTGTATATTTCACTTGAGACTGCACATTGCTCGCAACCTCAGAAATTTTCGTGCCATAGCTTACGATGATATATAGATCGATATGCAATTCTTCATCTTCCTGCCGGACTACGATACCGCGGGAATAGTTTTCTTTCCGTAAAATTTCAGCGATCCCATCACGTATTTGACTTTTGGATGCCATACCTACAATCCCGTAACATTCTACAGCTGTACCTCCGGCAATCGTTGCGATGACATCATTAGTGATTGTAACTTGACCATCGTTTGTGTGAAGTTCAATGGACATGAGGATCCTCCTTCATGATTTCAATTTCGTAAAAATAAAATAATTAATAAAGCCTTGTCCTATACTAACTTATAAAGCATAAGGCTATTCTACTACAATCCACCTTTTTTTAAAAGTGAATGTGTGATTTACAAGCTCGTTATTTTCTCTTCTTACAATGGCGGATTTTTTTCTATCTGTCAAGCAATTTTTCTTTGCAGCAAAAAAAGTTTCGTTGCATTCTCAGTTAACTTGTGATAAATTATATAAGTATGAAAATGATATTTGGTATAGTAAGGAGGGAATGTCATGGCTAGAAAATGTGTTGTAACTGGACGTAAAACGAGCAGCGGAAATCTACGTTCTCATGCTATGAACTCCAACAGACGTAAATGGAAAGCGAATGTACAAAAAGTACGTATCATGGTAGATGGTAAACCAAAACGTGTATATGTATCCGCACGTGCTTTGAAATCAGGTAAAGTAGAGCGCGTATAATCGCATGGGCTCCATGATGAATTGTGTACAACCCCAAAAAAGTACTCTAATCCAAGAGTGCTTTTTTATTTTGTCCAAATGCCAACTTGTAAACCAAGCTTTCTATCCAGATCCGTAGCACTCTCCCCGCGGAAAGCGAGAGATATCGGAACTGCGCATCTCCAGTAGCAAACGGTTGAACATATTCTAAATTTAATCAAGTCTCTAAAGCAAAAAACACAGCTTCTGTCGCGTAATGGACAAAAGCCGTGTTTTTTATTTATCTTTTTTAAATACACCCATGACCACTTTCACAAATCCACCAATAAACCTTGGGAGCTTAATCGTATAGAATTTAATAGGTTCCCCCTCCTTCGTACAAACCAAGCTTCACGCCTCTTAAGAATCTCTACTCTTTATTAATAATAATATGCCTCGTCTGTACGAAAAATTCCCACTTTCATGAGATAGTTCATTGGAGATGCAAAGTGTTGATCCCCAGGTGATTGTTTCATTCTCTAACGGATAATAAAAGCCATTTAGCGTAATACCTTCTACAACCTCACTGAATGGAACGAAAGATACATACGGATAATCAGGGTCTCTCTCTATTGTATGTGTTCCCGGTTTCGTTAAAACTAATTGATTTTGTCTATCAATGATTTTGCCGATTATCCCTTTTTCTAGAATTCGGTATAATAGCTGGATATTTATTAATTCATGATCTTTCCTGCCGGCTGTCACCCCGAATAAAAGAATTGTTGCCGGTTGAAGTTGAAAAGCTTTGTTTAACGCTAGTTCTAAATCTGTTTCATCTTTCTCACTCGGCAGCTTATTAAAATTACTTACCTTTTCCCGGATAAGTTTCATTTCTTCTGTCGTAACAGAATCAAAATCCCCCACCGCATCATGAATTTCTAAACCGGAACGAAGAATATGGAGAGCGCCACGGTCCGCACCGATCCACAAATCCACTGTACGCTTATAAATGGTGAGATCTGGCAATGTTTCTCCCGGGCCACTGCCTACAATTCCAATTGTGAGGTGATTCATGTATTATTCATCCCTTGTCGCATCAACAATTGCTTTAATTGCTTGTTTTCTATCTGGCTGGCTGAAAATAGCACTACCAGCGACAAGTACGTCTGCTCCTGCATCTGTACAAATTTTTGCAGTGTCTGTGTTGACTCCGCCATCCACTTCAATTTCAAAGGAAAGACCCATTTCTTTCCGCCAGCTGTCAAGCTGACGAATCTTATTCACCGTCTCTGGGATAAATTTCTGACCACCAAAGCCTGGGTTTACTGTCATGATTAGTACCATATCAATGTCTTTTAGGATTGGTAACAAGAGTTCTGCAGGAGTTGCTGGATTAATTACTACCCCCGCCTTTACGCCATTATCCCGTATTAATTGGATCGTGCGGTGCAAGTGGGTGCAAGCTTCCTGATGAACCGTTATAATATCCGCTCCAGCCTTTGCAAATGCAGGGATATACTGATCTGGATTTTCAATCATTAAATGGACATCAAGCGGGAGTTCTGTTACCGGGCGTATCGCCTCGACAATTAATGGGCCAATCGTAATATTAGGAACGAAATGGCCATCCATCACATCAACGTGAATATAATCAGCGCCATATGTAGCGACTTCCTTAATTTCATTACCTAATTGAGCAAAATCAGCAGATAAAATAGATGGTGCAATTTTTACCATGTTAATACCTCGGCTTTCTCAACATAATTTCTTCTAAAAATCTTACATAATTTCCGTAACGTGATGCGGCAATTTCTCCTGTTGAAACTGCTGCTTTTACTGCACATTTAGGTTCTTTTAGATGCATACATCCCCTAAATTTACAGTCTCCCAATCGTTCGCGAAATTCGGGGAAACAATAAGATAATTCATTTGCTTCCAATGTATCGAATTCAAGGGAGCTAAAACCCGGTGTATCTGCAACAAGACCATTATACATTTCGAGCAATTCAACATGTCTTGTCGTATGTCTCCCTCTTCCAAGGCTTTCAGATATCTCACCTGTCTTTAAATCAAGGGAGTCGTCAAGCATATTAAGAATAGTTGATTTTCCAACACCAGACTGACCAGCAATAACAGTAATATGATCCTTAAAATAGTGCTCGAGAGCATTAAAGCCTTGCCCGTCCTTCATGGATAGCAGCTCTGTACGATAACCAATATTCTCGTATAACTTGCGGTACGATTCCATTTTTTCTTTTTCTGCGGCAGATGTTAAATCCATCTTTGTAATAAAAATGACTGGTTGAATGTCTCTCGACTCGATAAGTACTAAAAAACGATCTAATAATGTCTCATTGAAATCAGGTGCTTTAGCAGAAGTAACGATAATCGCTTGTGTTATATTGGCAATCGGCGGCCGTACCAGCTCATTCGAACGGGGCTTAATTTCCATGATATATCCTTCATTTGGATCTTCATACTCGAAGGTCACAAGATCACCGACGAGGGGGGTAATATTCTGGTTACGGAATACCCCTCTCCCGCGGCATTGATAGATTGACCCGTCTTCTGTCTTCACATAATAGAAGCCGCTTAATGCTTTAATAATTCTGCCTTCCTCCATTTAGTCACCCTCTTCATAAGATACTACATCGTTCGTCACAATTTCATCGTCTCTCGTAATGATATATTCCGCTTCGTCATTGTAAGCAATGAGAAGTGTGAAAGTTACCGGAGTATCTTCCGTAATTGTTAATTCTTCATAAACATCCGAAACATTGTTATTCACGTCACCAATATAAATACGTACGGTCTGTTCTACCGGCTCTTCTGGTGTCTCCTCTTCTTCCGTACCTTCTTCTCCTGTTTCATCATCTTCATCCTCGCTATTTCCTGTGTAAGGAACAGTAAGCGTGATACGGTGGGAGGTTGGTGGTATTTCACGTGGACCGGTGGAAATATATACATCAACGGATGCGCCTTCTTCCAGTTCAGTTCCAGACTCAGGTGATTGTCGGATTACTTTGCCTTCTTCTACATTATCCGAATTCTCTTCATGTTTTGTGAACACAAGATTATTCTTTTCCAAATAATCCCTTGCTTCTTTCTCTGTCATACCCGTTAAATTATTCAAACTGATCAGCTCAGGACCAATACTCACTTCGAATATTACCCGGGTTTCGCTCGGGATGACCTCTGTATCTGGTGAGGGCTGGAGTTGATTCGTAATTTCTCCTGATGGACGATCGGAATGTTTTTCAACGGTGAAAATATTCTCTGGATCGAATCCTTCACCTTCTAAGATATGCATCACTTGATCGATATCTTGTCCGACATAATCCTCCATCGGAAAATGTTCTTTCCCTTCACTTACAGTTAATGTAACCGTTGATTCTTCTTTCACTGTACGCCCAGCAGACGGACTCATGGAAATAACATGTCCCTCTTCAACTTCATCGGAAAATGTGAGTTCTTCCTCAACAATAAGATTCAAATTCTCTAGCTGCTCTTTTGCATCCTCATATTCTTCTCCCACGACGTCAATAAGCTCAACATCTTTTGGCAACAAAATTCCAGGCACAAAAAATAACACAACAACAGTAGCCGCAAGCAAAACGAAGAGTATACTTATAATGAGCAACCACTTTTTCTTCTTGCTTTTTTTCTTCTTTTCTTTCGGTTTCTTGCCTTTCTTTTTATTTCCTTTTTCATCCGGTTTTGGAGGATAAGATTTCGTTGTATTATTTGGCTTACTTACGATTGTTTCCTCATTTTCCGAACCATGAAACTGATCATCGGTTATAATTGGAATCGCCCGCGTTTCCTCGCCGGCTTCTACTGGTGGTTCGTAGGGCGGTTCGTTCAGCCGGTCCGGATCAAGTGCATGGTTGACTGCATCTTCAAGTTCATAGATGGACTGGTAACGGTGGAACGGGTCTTTTGCAGTTGCTTTTAATACGATATTTTCTACACTCTGTGGTATATCTGGATTATATTGTCTTACAGATGGTGTTTTACTTTGTAAATGTTTCAAAGCAATCGACACAGGTGATTGACCGGAAAAAGGCAAGCGACCGGTTAATAACTCGTAAAACAGAATCCCAATCGAATAAATATCCGATTTTTTCGTTGCCATACCGCCTCTTGCCTGTTCAGGAGATAGGTAGTGGACAGAGCCGAGAATGGAATTCGTCTGAGTGAGTGAAGTGGCACTTAACGCAATCGCAATTCCAAAGTCCGTGACCTTTGCTTGACCAAAGCTGTTCATCAGAATATTTTGCGGTTTAATATCCCGATGGACAATATCATTATCATGGGCATGGGCAATAGCTGATATGATTTGCTTAACAATATCTACCGCTTCATTGACCTCAATCGGGCCTTGTTGTTGTATGTATTCTTTCAATGTTAAACCGTCAACATATTCCATAACCATATAAAGATTGTCTTCTTCTTCCCCAACATCAAAGATATTTACAATATTAGGATGAGTCAGGCTCGTTGCAGCTTGTGCTTCCCTGTCAAAGCGGGTAGTAAATTCCGTGTCGTTAATATACTCACTCCGGAGTGCTTTAATTGCAACATCACGCTCCAGGATTGTATCGCGCGCAAGATAAACTTCTGCCATACCACCGCTACCAATCTTTTTAATGATCTTGTAGCGTTCATTTAATAGCTGGCCTTGTCTCATTCCGTTTCACCCGCTCTCACTGCCTGTTCATGGTGTATAAGTGCGATCGAGATGTTGTCCTCTCCACCACGCTCGTTTGCAAGACCAATCATTTCTTCACCTATTTCCTGCAAAACAGCTTGTTTAGACAGGATATCCTCTATTTCTGCATCCATTAGTTTATTGGTCAACCCATCAGAACATAGTAACAGTTTATCTTCCACTTCCCAACCAATTGTCTGAATCTCACATTCTGTCATTGCCTCTGTTCCAAGTGCACGTACTAAAACATTTTTCCTTGGATGGTAGGCTGCATCATCGGGTGAAATTTGTCCGGCACGGAGCAATTCATTAACTAACGAATGATCCTCAGTAAGTTGCTTTAGCTTTCCGTCGTTATATAAATAGCCACGACTGTCTCCAATATGGGCGATCGTGATGAATTCATCTGTGCAGGCAGCAAGGACAACAGTAGTGCCCATTCCTTCAAGCTCTACTTGTTCTTTTGCTTCCGTATAGACGACGTCATTCGCTTCTTTTACCGTCTCCAATATCCAAGCTTCCAGTTCCGTTGCCTGTTGAAACTGGACTTCTTTTTCCCATTTCTGTTGAATGAAATTTGTCGCAAGTTCGCTCGCAACTTCTCCGGCAGAATGACCTCCCATTCCATCAGCGACGATTGCGAGCACTTGATTTGCCTGATTATAAAAGATGCCGCCTGAATCTTCGTTATGGCTTCGCACCTTGCCGACATCCGTTATAAAGTATGCTTCCATGTTGACCCCCCTTTATTCTGACTTCCTTTTACATAGAATGACGTCAAGTTCCTTTCTTTAAACGGGTAAGAAAGAAACCGTCCGTGCCGAAACTCTGCGGGAATAGCTGAAATCCATATTCGGTGATACCGATAGAAGACTGTAATTCTTCCGGAAGCTCCTTAAAGAAATCGCCATCGACTGTAAAAGCAGGATTTTCCTTAAGAAAGCTTTTTACCACTTGTTCATTCTCCATTTTTTCAATCGTACATGTGCTGTAGACGAATAAACCATCATCCTTAAGTAAATCAGCAACATGATTGAGAATATCAAGCTGGATTATGTGCAGCCTTTCAATATCTTGCTCTGACTTTTCATATTTGATCTCCGGCTTACTGTTGATTACTCCTAGACCTGAACAAGGTGCATCAACCAGAATCCGGTCAAAGCTTGCTTCAGCGTATTTTTCTTTTAATTTACGAGCATCATGAGCCGTTGCATGGATGATAGAGAGCCCTAATGTTCTTTGCTTTTCCTCGATGAGCTTCACTTTCTTCTTGTGCAGGTCATGGGCATATACAATTCCTTCGTTAAGCATTTTCTCCGCTATATGTGTTGCTTTCCCGCCTGGAGCACTGCAGGAATCGAGAACATCCATTCCAGGTTCAGGTTTTAACATTTCGGCAACTAACATCGAGCTCTCATCTTGAATTGTCAGTTTTCCTTCAGTAAATAATTTACTTGATAGCACATTCCCTTTCTCAATTTGAATGCCTTGCTTTGAAAAAAGGGAAGGTTTTACAGTAAATCCTTCCTGTTCCAATTCAGCCATCGCTTCTTCACGGGAAATTTTTAATGGTTGAATACGGACGGACATCGGCTTCTCTTTTAAATTTGCCTGGCAGATTGCTTCAGCTGTTTGAAAGCCATACTGCTGAATCCAGCGGTTCACAAGCCATTTAGGGTGACTTGTCTCAACAGAAAGTCTCTTCAGCGGATCTTTTATCTCAGCTAAATCGCGAACGCCATTTCGCTGAATATTCCGGAGAACCCCGTTGACAAAACCCTGGATGCCACGATGTCCCTTTTTCTTTGCAATTTCAACTGCTTCATGAATAACTGCATGGTCTGGAATCTTATCCAAATAAACCATTTGGTAGACGGACATCCGTAATAGCATTCTTACCCAGTCGTCGATTTTTTTATTCGGGTCAACATACTTGGAAAGATAGTAATCGAGCGTCATTTTCCTTTCCAATGTTCCGTAGACAATCTGTGTTAAGAGTGCTTCGTCTTTTGGATTCAGTTCATTTTTCTTTATTTCTTGATTGATTAATAAATGACTGAAGCCATGGTCCTTTTCAATCCGTACTAATAATTCCAGTATCAAGTTTCTTAGTTTAGTTGTCTTCATCTTATTCTCCTAAACGTACGCCGACTTGAATTCGCTCGCCCGACCCTTGAAGATAATCTTTGACAAGCATCCTTGTTTTACCTGCTGGTTGAATTTCTGTAATTCGAATTCCTTTTTTATCCCCGCAAACGACAATGAAGTCAGCCTGATCATTTTTAGCGACGATTTCCCCGGCCTTTCCTTCATATGTTTTCCCATCGGTTTCACCCCACCATATCTTCATTGTTTTACCAAGATAGGTCGTGTAGGCAACCGGCCATGGATGTAAGCCACGGATTTGATTGTAAATTTCCGTACTGCTCTTATTCCAATCAATCCATTCATCTTCTCGTTTAATGTTCGCTGCGAACGTCGCCTGTTCTTCTTCCTGCGGGATTGTTGTCAGCTGTCTGTTAAACAGTTTTGGGAGTGTTTCGATTAATAACTTAGCACCAGCTTCCGATAATTTATCATGAAGGGTACCGACATGGTCTCGGGCAGCAATTGGTACGGTGACTTGTGCCAGCATATCACCCGCATCGAGTTTCTCGACCATATACATAATGGTGATCCCTGTTTCTTTTTTACCTTGAATAATGGCATGGTGAATCGGTGCCCCGCCCCGCAATTCCGGTAGTAAAGATGCATGGACGTTAATACAGCCGAACGGTGGTGCTTCGAGCAGTTTATTCGGAAGCAATTGACCATAAGCCGCTGTGACAATAACATCCGGATTTGCATCCATTATTGCTTGATAATCTTCTCGCAATCGTTCTGGCTGGAACACCGGCAGCCCCAAATCTTCTGCAGCCTGTTTCACTGGGGAAGGCGTAATAACTCGTTTTCTCCCCTTGGGTCTGTCGGGCTGGGTCACTACTAAAACTATTTCGTGCTCCTCGCGGGCAAGCGCGTGAAGAATTGGTACAGAAAAGTCCGGTGTCCCCATAAATACGATTCTTTTCATTTTTTTACCTACTTTCTAATCCATCATGATGTTGTTCTATTACATCATCTGATAAGGTTGCATATCAACAATAATTTGTAAGTCGTGTTTTTGAATCTGTTCTTTAAAGTTGTTTGTAACTTCTTGAATAAAAGTACGTAACTTAGGTTCGTGCTTGTATTTTATCATGCATTGGTAACGATATCTATCCTTAATGCGTGGGATTGGTGAAGGTGTCGGTCCAAGGATGATTGTTTCTGGACCAACTTTCATCAATAATTGTTGAACGAACTGCTGTGTAGCCTGTACAACTTGTACATGGTTCTCATGCGTAATCGTTATGAGCGCCAGATAATAGTAAGGAGGATAGCGAAACGCTCTTCGCATCGCCATTTCTTTTTTATAAAAGTCTTCAAAGTTATACTTACTCGCAAGTTCGATACTATAATGATCCGGTGTGTAGGTTTGAACAATGACTTCTCCAGGTAAATCATGCCTCCCTGCACGACCGCTTACTTGGGTAAGAAGCTGAAATGTCTTTTCAGATGATCGAAAATCAGGCAAATGTAGCATGGAATCGGCCGTGAGCACCCCAACCAATGTGACATTTTCAAAATCGAGTCCTTTTGCGATCATTTGCGTTCCTAAAAGAATATCTGCTTTATGTTCACTGAACTCACGAAGCAGCTTTTCATGAGCACCTTTTCTTCTCGTCGTATCTACATCCATCCTGATCACTCGGGCTTCGGGGATTAATTGGGTGAGTGACTCTTCCACCCGCTGTGTCCCTGTACCAAAGTAACGGATCAAATCACTGGAACATTCTGGACACACGTTTGGCACTTCTTCTTCATACGAACAATAATGACACTTCAGCAAATGGCTGTTCTTATGATAGGTTAAGGCAATATCACAATGCGGGCATTCTTTTACATGCCCACAGTCCCGGCACATAATAAAGGTCGAGTATCCTCTTCTGTTTAAGAGAAGGACAATTTGTTCACCTTTTGCAATACAATCTCTTATTTTCTCCATGAGCAGACGCGAGAACATCGTTCGGTTCCCTGCGTGGAGCTCCCTTCGCATATCGACGGTAATGACTTCAGGCAGCGGTTTATCATTCGTCCTTTTCGTGAGGGTAGCTAACTTATATACTCCTTTTGCGGCTCTCGCATAGGATTCAAGGGTCGGAGTGGCACTCCCAAGAACGACTGGGAAGTTTTGATCCTTCCCTCTTTTAATTGCAACATCCCTTGCATGATAACGCGGTTGATCTTCTTGCTTATAGCTTGTCTCATGCTCTTCATCAATAATGATAATCCCGAGGTTTTCAAATGGGGAAAAGATAGCGGAACGGGCTCCGACAACAACTTGCACTTCTTTACGTTGGATTTTCCGCCATTCATCAAATTTCTCCCCCGCTGACAACGCACTGTGCATGACAGCTACATTTCTCCCGAATCTACCTTTGAATCGTTTCACCATCTGAGGTGTTAGGGAAATCTCGGGGACGAGCACAATCGCTTCTTTCCCTTTCTTAATTACTTCTTGAATCGCTTGTAAATAAATTTCCGTTTTCCCGCTGCCGGTTACACCGTGCACAAGGATCACTTCATGTTCATTATTTTCAATACTTGCTAGGATTGGTTCAATCGCTTGTTGTTGTTCGGGCTTTAGCGGAAGCGGATCTGTTCGTTCGATTGCATCATCATTATACGGATTCCGATATGTTTCTTTTTGGTATGTATCTAGAAGTCCTTTATCAATTAATGCCTTCACCGTGCTTGTTGTCGTTCCTATCGTTTGCAGTAATGATTTCTGTTTAATCTCCTGCGGGTTTTCAATGAAAAATTCAATAATTGCCCGCTGCTTCCTTGCAGATTGGGACAAATCATGTAAAGCTTCTTCCAATAAGTGAATTTCTTTTTTCGGATATACGAATGTTTCAAATTTCTTTGTGATTTTCGACTTAACGATATAATCGATCTGGACTTCCCCTGCATCTACTGCTTTTTTTAAATGTTGATAGTTTAACGCAGAGGCTTCAAATTCTTCAAATGGAATAACATCCCGACCTTGGAACAGATCTTCCAATTCATCTGACAATACTTCACCGCTGAGACGATTGATCTCTTTCTTATACTTCGACTTGAGTACCTGGGGAAGCATTACTTGTAGAGCAACAATTGAAAGGGATAGTGTTCGATGAGCTAACCATTTACCTAAATCAAGCAATTCTTTTGTAAGAACGGGAACTAAGTCTAGCACTTCTTCAATAGGTTTTAACTTATTAAAGGATGATGTATCCGTGATTTCTACTACAAACCCCATAATTTTCCTTGGACCAAACGGAACAATAACACGCATCCCCGGAGTCAGCACATGCGTGAAACGGTCTGGTATTTCATAATCAAAGGTTTGGTCGATGGCAAAAGAAGGCACATCGACGATTACTTTTGCTACGTTCAATCTAACTCATCCTTCATATCACGAATAATAAGTTTCCATAAATTTTCTGCAATTGCTTTTTTCGATGCAAGCGGTAAGTTTTCTTCTTCCAGCTTACGATTTAAATACGTAACGATGTTTGTATCGCCCGCAAAACCTGCCCCTTCAGAAGAAACATTATTAATCACAATAGCATCAAGATTTTTCTTTTCTAATTTACCTTTACCGTATTCAAGGACTTTTTCGGTCTCTGCTGCAAACCCAACAAGGAATTGGTGCTGCTTCTCCTCTCCCAGAGACTGGAGAATATCCTTTGTTCGTTCCATTTCTATAATAAGATCATCGCCTGATTTTTTAACTTTTTCTTTAAAAGTTTGTTTCGGCCGGTAATCCGATACTGCTGCGGCTTTTATTACAATATCACTTTCTGGGAAAAATCGATGGATTGCCTGATACATTTCTTCTGCGGAGACAACATCGACCCGTTTAATACCACCGTTCTTCATCTGATTACCTGTAGGTCCCGCTACAACCGTCACTTCGGCACCGAGTTCTGCTGCAGCTTCAGCTAAGGCAAAGCCCATTTTTCCTGATGAGCGATTAGATAAGAAACGGACTGGGTCAATGACTTCCCGTGTAGGTCCGGCAGAAATCAAGACGCGTTTTCCTTTTAAAGGCTCGTCCTTTTGTTGATGGTCCTCGATCACTTCGATAATTGTTTCCGGTTCTTCGAGTCTACCTTTCCCAACGTAGCCACAAGCTAAATAACCGGCACCTGGTTCAATGAAGTGATATCCCCACTCATCCAATTGCTGCATGTTCTCAACTACAGCAGGATTTGCATACATATGCACATTCATCGCAGGAGCAATATACACTTCCGCCCGGGTTGCAAGCAGAGTAGTGGACAGCATATCGTCCGCAATCCCGTTCGCTAACTTTCCAATAATATTGGCTGTCGCTGGGGCGATTATCGCAATCTCTGCCCAATCAGCTAAATCAATATGGGCAATCTTTTCAGGATCTTTTTCGTCAAAAGTATCTATATATACAGGGTTTCGGGATAAGGCCTGGAAGGTGAGCGGAGAAACAAATTTCGTTGCATTTTCCGTCATCAAGACTCTTACATTCGCACCTTTTTGTGTCAACTTACTCGTAAGCGCACAAGCCTTGTAAACAGCAATCCCACCAGAAACCCCCAACAAAATATTCTTTCCTCTAACCACACAAAAACCCCCTTCTCAACTCCCTTCAGTTTAACATATTTAACAACAAAAGCGGAAGCGTGCGCATAGGGACGTACAAACTGGAATACTACGTAATGAGATAAAGGAAACACAGTGGAGGACGTATGGACATTTCAAAAAGAAAAAACCCCGCTATAAAAGCGAGGCGTTTATTCTTCTTCTGCAATATACAATTTTCCATCCGCAATTTCTTCTAGTGCCACCCCAACAAACGTGTGGGAAGATGGCTCTTCAACCATCGATTTTTTATTTTCAGCCAACTGCCTTGCACGTCTTGCAGATAGTGTGACTAATTCATACTTTGAATAAATTTTTTCCTGTAACTGGTCAATGGATGGTTCTAGCATCATGTCAATCTACCTCCAATATTTTTCTATATAGCTTTTCCACTCGTTCTCTTTTCATATGCTCCGCTTTAATAATCGCTTTTACTCGGTCCACGGCTAGATCGACGTCATCATTTACGACTACATAATCATAAGCATGCATCATTTCAATTTCATTACGGGCCTCTTTTAACCGGTTGCCGACAAGTTCTTCCGTTTCCGTTCCACGGCTTACGATGCGGTTCTTTAATTCATCAAGACTCGGAGGAAAGAGAAAAATAAAAACTCCTTGCGGGAAGTTATTTTTCACCTGTAAAGCTCCTTGGACTTCAATCTCAAGAAATACGTCTTTTCCCTTTGCTAATGTTTCCTCAACAAAAGCTTTCGGTGTTCCATAATAATTATTAACATATTTGGCGTATTCTAAAAGTTCGTTATCTGTAATCATTTGCTCGAATTTTTCTTTCGAACGGTAAAAATAATCTACACCCTCCACTTCACCCGGTCGCATATTTCTAGTTGTCATGGAAATGGAGTATTGTAAATCTGTCTGCTCCTCAAAAAGCCTTTTTCGAACGGTTCCTTTTCCAACACCAGATGGTCCTGAAAGGATAAATAATATACCTGACTCATCCTTCAATTGCTCTTC